>NZ_JACHTR010000004.1:0-92615 GCF_020135975.1 Campylobacter sp. W0014
AGTTAAAATCTGTTCTTTACTTATTTTAAAAAGTAGTTTTTTACCGCCCCTGCCACCATTGGCATTATCAACTTTTAACCACTCATATTTATTTGAATTTCTAGTTACCGCAAGTCTTAAAGCTCCCTCGCTTACATTATAAACTTGTGCAGCTTCTTTGGTTTCTAAAAAATACATTTATTTTAAACCTTGCGGAAGCTCATTAATAATGCCAAGTTCTAAGAGTTTTTCAAATACGGCTTTAGTATTACCTTTGGTGTTGCGTTCTCCTGTTAATTCTCCATTAATAACCTTAAATAAAGTGATATAATGTAAATTATGTTGTTTAGCAAAAGCCCTAATGTTAATACTATGATTTTTAAAGTATTGCTTCAACATTGATTTTCCTTTATTACTTTAATTTTTTTATAAATAATTGATATTTTTTGCTAAAATATTATTTATAAAATAATTTAAATATTGTAAGTAATTTTACTTAAAAAGTCAAGTATTTTTACATAAATATAATTTTTTTTATAAAGGTTTTTAAAAATCATGGAAGAAAAAGAACAATTGCTTCAAGAAATGATAAGTTTTTACAGGGTTAAAGATAAATATGAACTAGCTAAATATTTTAAACTTTCGAGAGAATCTGCCAATAATTGGCCTAGTAGGCTAAGTAGAAAACAAGTTTTGATTTATGAGAAAGATAAAGAAATCAAAAATTCAAGTAAAAATACTCAAGAACAAGCAATAGATGAAAATATTATTTTGATTCCATTTTACAAAGATAATTCTGTTTCGGCTGGCTTTGGTTCTATAAATTATGAAAGTTCCATTCAATATATCCCTTTTAATAAACAAGAATTAAGACTTATGTTTAATATTCAGGGATTTTTAAAAATAGGTATTATTCCTGTAATAGGCGATAGTATGACTCCCACAATTAAAGAAGGTGAAATGATAGTTTTTCAAGATGATGGATCTATGATTGAAGGAGGAATTTATGTAGTTGAATATCAAAGTGAAGTTTTTGTAAAAAGATTAAGAAAGAGACCTTTATCTTTAATTAGCGATAATAAAGATTATCCGCCTATTACTATCAAAGAAGATGAAGAGATAAAAGTTATAGGTAGAGTAGTTGGAACTTATGAATTAAATTATAGGAGATTGTAGAATGAATAAAATAAAATATATTTTAGGTTTATGGCTTTTGATATTATCTGGATGTAAAGAAAATGAATACAATACAGATACCAAGATAGCTGATATCCAAAACGATATTCATAAAAGTTTTTTTGATAAAACTTATTCTGATAAAGCAGAATTTTACACTAAAATGGAAAAAGCTATTAGTGAAAATATTAGAATCGGAGATCTTATAATTCAAGCTGCTAAAAATACCACAATAGATAAAATTGATCCATCACAATTTAAAGAGTGTGTTTTCTTTGAGGTATGGAATATAAAAAATCCTCAAAGTGCATCTTATGATCTTGCAGCTAAAAGATGTCAAACATTATTTACTTTAGAGTATAACAAAGATATTAAATACTACGATCCTAGCTTTGTAATGGCAAATTTTAAAGATTTAAAAACAGCAGAAAATATTTTAGCAGAAAAAGCAATCAAAGAAGAATTATCTAAGTCGTTTGATTCAACTGATATTAAGAGCTATAAATTTATTGATGGAAAATATCAAATTCTTAATAATGGTAAATATATTTATATTATTCAGACATTTAAAGCAAAAGATGCTATTTTAGGAGATTATACCCAAAATGCACATGTTGTTTTAACAAACAAAGGGAATGTAGCGAGGATAGATTTAAACCAAAATAAGAATTTTAATCTAACTTATATTAATTAAATTTGTAATTTTAAGTTTAAGCTTTATAGAAAAATAAAATTACACCAAAAAGTGTATTTTTATTTTTCTGTGGTGTATTTTTATTTTTCCGCCGACAAAATCCTATTCTGAAATTAAAAATAAAAACGTCATAAGACAAAGCTATGAAGAATCTTGCGGTGCTTCATCTTTAGCAACACTTATCAATATACTTGATGATAAAAAATTAAGCGAACTAGATCTTTTAAAAACCATGAGTGGGCAAAAACTATATACAGATATGGTAAGTTTTGCAGACTTAAATGATGCGGTTAAAAAACTAGGCTATGAAAGCAAATCTTATAGGATAGATAGAAAGAGTTTAGAAAAACTTGCAGGAATTCCTATTTTAGTAAAGATTGAAGATGATCCACGTTTCCCACATTTTGTGGTGATTATAAATCATAGGGGTGATTTTTTACAAGTGCTTGATCCAAGTTATGGAGAATATATCAGTTCTAAAAGACAATTTTTTAGTGTATGGGATAGATATAAAAAAGGAGGATATGCTTTAATCATTGCTCCTAAAAAGAAATTAAAAGAATACAAGCTTAATATACCTAAATCTTTGAATTTTGAAATTGAACCTTTTGGATTTTAATATCAAAATATTAAAATCCTTTAATCAAAAACTCAAACCCTAGTTTGTCCTATAAGATTATTTAATCTATCCATTATAGATCCAACATAAGAATTGATACTTTCACTGCTTGCTTTCCAGCCGTTAGCTTTTACTTGATTAAACTGATTATCAAACCAAGCTCCACCATAACCTATGTGATTTTGCCATTTAATTCCTTTTTCCATTGCATAAATATCTGCGTCAAACCAACCATCTTGTGCGTATCCTTTTAATAAACTTGCAAAATCAACTTTGCCTGTCATGATGTCATCTAAGGAAGCTAATGATCCATCAAAGCTTTCTTTAGCCATAGTTGCTTGATAACTTTCTATTTTAGGATTTAAAGTAGCACTATCTTCTCTTAGTGGCACACCTGTAGATTTTAAAAAACTCATAAATAAATCTTCTTTAGTATAAGTTCCATCTTCATTTTTTGGATAAAATGACATATCAGGATTAAAAGTATCTCTTGCACTGTCTTGATCTAAATTTTGAGTTTGCATACTTTGAGGAGTAAAATTTAATGGCTGCAATCCTGTATTGATACTTGCAATTGTTCCTAATTGTTCCATTTCATCGTATTGCTCTTGGGTGTTGTAATAATTTGTAATTTGCAATTTATCATAATTTTTTGGCATAACACCTATGGTTTTGTCATTACTAGAATAACTTACACCTTTAGGTAAACTATTTAAATCTGCTTCACTAAAACTTGTTTTATTGGTATCGTTAAAAGTATGATTTATAATTTGATTAAATTGATTATAGTATTGTTTAATAGTATTTGCCATATCTATATTATCATAATATTTATCCACACCTAGATATTCTTTTATTTTTGCATTATAAAAGTTATTTTCAGCTACCCTCTCTATCTCATCCAAAGTAGATTTATGTATCTTAAAATCTTTTGGTAATCCTGCAGCCTCATTAAAATCTTCTCCCATATAACCATCTTTATCTACACTATAACCATAGGCTGTATTGGTAGAAGTATTATTACTTATATCTGCTTGTTTGAATTTTAAAGTATAAATAGAGTTTTTAAATTCACTAGATATATCATAATTAGGAGAATTTGTTTTAGTGTAATAGTTTTTATTGATATTATTATTAGTAGAATTTAATACTTCACTTCTTATTAAAGTTTGTGAATTTTTATTTTCTATTTCATTTAACTTAGTGACATTTTGTTTTAAGAAAGTATTGGCAAAATTTATTTTTGAATTTTCTTTACTTTCTTTATTGGCTTTTGCTTGTGAAAGTATAGAGCCATAGTTTGAGTTATCATTGATGCTAAAGATACTCATATTTATTCCTTTGATTTTAGAATTGTTCTGCCTTCAAATCTAAATATCTTATAAATAAATATAAGCAAGAAGTGTTCCACTTTGGATAAGTGGAACGAGAAATAATTTAGTATTGATTTTTGAAATCTTTTAAAACATCATAAGCAGGACTTCCTGCATAAGCCCAAATGTTTGTGCCTGAACCATATTTGCTGGAAAAATATTGTAAATAATAATCTTTTTGATTATTAACATAGCGGTATTTAGCTATGATATAGCCACCGGAGTATCCTAAAGATTTGGCAACTACATCTGAGTTTTGATTAATACTATTATCCATTGCAACATAAGCAGTAGAGCTTAAAGAACCTGCATCATAATCAAAAGCACTATCTCTTTTAAAATAATACCCACCCTTAACATCTTTCATCTCATTCAGACTAAGAACTTTAACACCTGCACTATTATCACTGAGTGCACCATTACTGACTTTAGCTAAAAAATCATCCCCAAAGGCAGAACTTGCCAATAAAGCACCTAAAGCTGTAACGCTAAATAATTTTTTGATCATGACTTCTCCTTTTTGTTAAAGTGTATTTATTTTATCACGATTGATTGTTTAATCAAATTTTTAAAAGTTCTATTTTGTAGAGATTTGAATAATGTTTATAATGAATTTTAGCGTTTTAAAAGTTTTTTATTTTTTAATATGTTTTAATGATGATTGTGTAAATTGGTAATAAATTAAAAACTTAAAAAATCATTCATTCCTTAAAGTATCTAAAACATTGATTTGAGTTGCTTTTTTGGCCGGATAAAAAGACGATAAAGCGATAATAAGTAAAGCCCCTATAATCGTCAAAGTAAAATCCATAACCGACAAATCAAGCGGTAATTTACTCGTCCCATAAACATCAGCCGGTAAGGTAACGATATCGAAATTTCCTAGAAGCCACAAAGCAATAAAAGCAAGTAAAATACCCACTATCATACCACTACCGCCTATAAGCATCCCTAAGGCAAAAAAACTTTTTTTAACCTCTGCTTTGCTTGCGCCTAAAGCAAATAAAAGAGCGATTTCGCTACGACGATTCATAACGATCATTAAAAGAGAACTGACTATATTTAAACTTGCAACCAAGATAATCAGCATCAAAACTATAAAAAGTGCTCTTTTTTCAAGCTTTAAAGCTGAAAAGAAATTTTTATTTTGCTCCCACCATCCTATAACGATATAATCATCTTTTAAATAATTTTTTATTTTTTCCACATCTTTAAAAGCATCATCACTATAAACATGTATTCCATCATAACCTTGATTTTCATTCATTCCAAGAACTTTTCTTAAGGCTTTAACATCAGTATACATATAAGCTTTATCATAAAAAGCAAGTCCAGAAGTAAAACGAGCTTTTACTTTAAAACGTTTAGTTTGCGGGATCAAAGAAAATCCGCTAGGATTAAAATTTGAAAAAATAAGTGAAATCATATCGTTTTTACGTAAGCCATACTCATCCACCAAAGCCGATCCTAAAAGGATATCAAAACCGCTTAAATTTTGATCTTTAATAGCCTTAGCAACGATTTCATTGATCTTAATTTCATCTTTAAAATTGACACCAAAAAGCACCCCGCCTTCAAAGCGATTGTCCCCTTTGGCAACAACTTGAGTGCTGATATAAGGACTAAAAAGCAATTTTGGAAATTGCTTTTTAAGTTCATTAACCAACTCATCATCAACAGGAGCATAAAATTTTGACACAATGGTAATAGGATAATTCATCACAAAAAAACGTTTTTCAAATTCCTTATCAAAACCATTCATGATGGCCATTGCCACAAGCAAAACACAAAGTCCTACACACACTCCTAAAAATGCTAAAAGCATAGATAGATTGATAAAAGGTTGCTCTTTATCAAATCTTAAATATTTAAAAAGTAAATATTTTAAAACGCTTTTATTCAAGCTAAAATTCCTTGTTTTGGACCACTTTTTCCATGGCATTCTTTAAATTTTTTGCCACTTCCACAAGGACAAGGTGAATTTCTAGGAACTTTTTTAAATTCAGGCTCATCAAGCCCATCTTCACTTACTCCAATCTCTACAGAATTTTCAAGAATTTTTTCATTTTCTTTACTCGCTGTATTTTCTAGATCTTTAGCTTCTTCTTGAGTAAATTTAACACTAAAAAGAAGTTTTATACTATCAAATTTGATACGATTCACAAGCTCTAAAAAGAGATTGTAGCTCTCTTTTTTATATTCCACCAAAGGATCTTTTTGATTGTATCCACGAAGACCTATACCTGTTTTTAAAATATCCATTTGATACAAATGCTCTCTCCAAGCATTGTCCAAAACTTGCAAATACAAAATACGCTCGATATTGTGTAATTCTTTTTCATCTAATTTTTCCATTTTTTGATGATAAGATTTTTCTAAAATTTCACTTAATTTATCTTGCATTTCAATGGCATTGAGATTTTCAAAATCGCTTTCTTTGATTTCAGTAGAACATTCATCAAAAATTTTACTTTTCAAAGTTTCAAAATTAAACTCAGTATTATTTTCATCGATCATAAGCTCACTCATCACACTAGCACTATACTCGGCAATATTTTGAGAAATCTTAGCTTTTATATCATACTCTTCATCTAACAATTCATTGCGATAACGATAAATAGTTTTTCTTTGCTCATTAGCCACATCGTCATATTCTAACAAATGCTTTCTGCTTTCAAAATGCAAACTCTCCACTTTTTTTTGTGCATTTTCAACCGCTCTTGTTACAAAAGGAGATTCTATATGCTCACCCTCTTTTATACCCAAGCGATCCATGATCCCTTTCATTCTGTCGCCACCAAAAATTCTTAATAAATTATCCTCTACACTAAGATAAAAACGGCTGATTCCAGGATCACCTTGACGCCCCGCACGGCCACGAAGTTGGTTATCTATGCGACGACTTTCATGCCTTTCAGTTCCTATGATATAAAGCCCTCCTAAAGCTCTAACTTCATCATCTATTTTGATATCAACCCCACGTCCTGCCATATTTGTTGCTATAGTAACAGCACCTTTTTTTCCAGCATCTTGGATAATCAAAGCCTCTTGCTCATGATTTTTAGCATTTAAAACATGGTGTGGAATTCTTTCTTTTACAAGCATTTCATGAAAAACTTCACTTCTTTCTATGCTTGCTGTTCCTATAAGAACAGGTTGTCCTTTTTTGTTGGCTTGTTTGATCTCTTCAATGACAGCTTTAAATTTTTCATTTTGAGTTTTATAAATTAGATCATCTTTATCTTGTCTTTTGATAGGAATATTTGTTGGAATTGAAATAACATCCAAATTGTAAATTTGTGAAAATTCTGTCGCCTCAGTTTGTGCCGTTCCTGTCATACCTGCAAGCTTATTATACATTCTAAAATAATTTTGGAAAGTAATATCAGCTAAAGTTTGGCTTTCTTCTTGAATTTTTACATTTTCTTTAGCCTCTAAAGCTTGATGAAGTCCTTCGCTAAAACGACGTCCTTCGCTTAGACGCCCTGTAAATTCATCAACGATAATAACTTCTTTATTTCTAACAACATAGTGTATATCTTTTTCAAAAAGATTGTGTGCCTTTAAAGCTTGATCAAGTTGATGTGCCAAAATAGCATTGTCAAGACTATATAAATTCTCCACTCCAAAAAGCTTTTCAGCCTTAGCAATTCCTGCTTCTGTGATCAAGATATTTCTATTTTTTTCATCCACTACAAAATCACCTTCAGGCTTAGCAGGAGGCAATACCGCTTCACCTCTTTCCATTTTTTTTGCCACTTCATTGGCTTTTATATAACCATCTAAAGTTCTATTAGTAGGCCCACTAATAATCAAAGGAGTTCTTGCTTCATCGATTAAAATACTATCTACTTCATCTACAATTACAAAATTATGCCCTCTTTGAACCTTTTCAGCCTTTGAAAATTTCATATTATCACGCAAATAATCAAAGCCAAATTCATTATTTGTCCCATAAGTAATATCGCAATCATAAGCTTTTTTATGCTCTAAGTCATTATTTTCAGATGAAAGCACAACCCCGACACTAAAACCTAAGAAGTTATAAATCGCACTCATTTGCTCTGCATCTCTTTTAGCTAAATAATCATTCACAGTTACAACATGAACGCCTTTTCCACTCATAGCATTTAAAACAACAGGCAAAGTCGCCACAAGGGTTTTTCCCTCCCCTGTTTTCATTTCTGCAATCTTACCTTCGTGCAAAACCATACCGCCGATTAATTGCACATCAAAATGACGCATATTTAAAGTTCTTTTACCTACTTCTCTTACTATGGCAAAAACATCATTTAAGATTTCATTTTCTTCTTTTTCACCCTTAATGATTTGCTCTTTAAATTTTAAAAATTCAGCTTTAAGCTCTTCATCGCTTAAATTTTGATATTTAGGCTCAAGCATATTAATCTGTGCCACTCGTTTAAAATATTTTTTTATTTCGCGATCATTTTTTGTTCCAAATATGGCTCTTAAAGCATTTAAAAACATTTTTAAAACCTTTTGCTAAAATTTCAAGCTATCATTATAGCTATTGTTTAATTAAAGTTAGCTAGAATTAATAAAAAATTTTAAGGAAAATAATGAAAAAAATTTTTATATTTTTTTTAATTGCTGTAGTTAAAATTTGGGCTATTGATCTTGATTTTAACACCTATTCAAGCGATTTTACTCAGCTAGTTAAATCCAAAAATTCAACACTTCGTTATAGCGGACATTTTATCATAAGCAAAGATAAAGCATTTTGGGAATATACCGCACCCAATAAAAAAGAAATTTATATCAATAAAAATCGAGTTGCGATCATAGAACATGATTTAGAACAAGTGATCTTTTCAAAACTCGATAACATACCTAATCTTAATCAAATTTTTAAAAATGCTAAACAAATTTCAAAAAATAAACTTTTAGCAAAATATGAAAAAATTGATTACACTCTTATTTTAGATCAAGATAAAATTCAGTCTATTTCTTATAAAGATGAATTTGAAAATGACGTAACAATAACCTTAAGCAATCAAATCAAAAATCCTAAAATTGATCCTAAAATTTTTGAATTTAAAATTCCAAAAAATTACGACATCGTTCAATAAGAAATTATTGAACGTGGCTTAAATTATTATCTAATTTCAAATCAAAACCCATATCTGAATTTTCTTTAGAGATATTATTGCTTGTATTTTTTTCTTTAAAAATTTGTGGTGGATTTTTGATCAAGTCTTGTTTGATTTTTTCCTCAAGTTCTGAAGGATTGATCTTAGGGATATTAAGAGAATCGGGACTGATTTCACCATCATCTTTTTTATCTTCATTATCATCGTCAAAAAGTTGCCCTATTTGCTTTGCTTCAGGTATATTAGGAACGCTGATATTATTTGGAGTTTTAACCTGTGGAACTTCAGGGATGCTTAAATTTTCCAAAACTTTTTTTACTTCATCGCTTGTATTATTTTTTTTAGCTTCTGTGCTCTCTAAAAATCTTTTAAATTCTTCTAAATCAAATTTTTCAACCCCGCTTAAAGATAAAATATAAATATCATCAATATTCATTTTATATTTTTTCTCTATAAATTTTTTCAAAACTTTTTTAAAATTATCCTTGCCAATTTCAGTAAAGATATCCTCATAAAAAAAGCCAGAAATAACAGTATTGATAGAATCAATAAGCTTAAGTTCATTTTCTTTTAAATTTTCTCCTTCAAAATCCAAAGAAATTTCAATCTTTTTTAAAACATTAGCGCCGCTTTTAGAATACAAATCTGTTCTTAACTTAGATATTTCAAGACTTTGTGCATTTAAATTTAAACATAAAAAAATACAAAAAAATACCTTTTTCATTATTTTTCCTTAATGGCTTATATTTTCTAATTCTAGATCAAAAAACAAATGATTTTTGTAAAAATCAATCACATTAACATCAAATTTTAAAATATTTTCAAAATAATTTTCAAATTTTACACCCTTAGTGTAATAAATTTTTAAAGTATCAGGATTGATCGCTCTTGATAATGCCACATAAAGTTGTCCATTTTCAAAAATATGATCTATATCACAAACTAATTTTTCAATACTCATGCCTTGAGATTTATGTATGGTAATAGCATAGGCTAATTTTATAGGGAATTGACTCACACTTGCTAGAGTATTGATAATTAACTCCCCATTATTTTGCTCGATTTCCTCCATAAAAAAAACATAAGGTTCAAGCATGATGTTAATCCCATTATTTTTTATGATACTGATATAAATTTTATCCTCATCATAAATAATATCTTCAATCACTCCTTGCTCTCCATTATAATAATTTTTATCCCAATTATTGATACAAAAAATAACGCGAGCTCCGATTTTAATCTTAAGCTCCTCTAAGATATTTAAACTCTTAATCCAATTTTGTAATTTATCATCTTCTAATTCTTTATTTTCTTTTTGAATTTTAGCCTTAAAACTTACCAAAGGAGTTATTAAACGATCGAGTTTGTTTTCATTGATTTCATTAGCTTTTTTATTAACCCCACAAAGCAAAGTATAATCATCTTCTAATTTTTCTAGTTCCTTTGTATCAATGCACATTTGCTTAAATTGCTCGATGATATTCTCATTTAAAAAACCTTGTCTTATCAAGGATAAATTTTTATAAAATTCTAAATTTTGAGTTCTTTTAGGCTGTGAGAGTTTAACATTTTTAAAATTTAAGTCTTTCCAAAAAAAAGAAGAAAAAGCATAGCAAGAATTTAAAAAAAGAGTCTCTTTTTTTTCTTTAATCACAGGGGGTAATTGAAAAAAATCCCCTACGACTAAAATTTTTCCATCGAATCTTGAATTTTTAATTCTAAAACCTATCATTTCAAAAATATTAGCACTCACCATAGAAATTTCATCGATAATAATAAGATCAATTTTTTTTAAATTCTCATTTAATTTAGCGATTTTTTCTTTTTGTTTGCGATCAAAAACACTAAGCGCCATCATATCTTCACAATAACCCAAACAAAAAAAACTATGCAGAGTAACGCCACCTATATTAAAGGCAGAAAGCGCACTAGAACCTAAAGCAACTACAAATTTACCTTGCTTTCTGTAAGATCTCATTAGATTATTGGTTAAAAAGCTCTTTCCAACCCCAGCGCCACCGCTTAGAAAAACATTGTCATTAGCTAAAATTTTTTCTAGTTTATCAAGCATTATATTTCCTTAGCTTTAATTATAACGATTTTTTGTAAAAGGTTGATTATGCGATATATTTTAGTTTTTTCTCTATTGTTTTTTACAGCTTGCTCCTTTAAAAACCTTACAAATCATTTTAAAGAAAATAAAACAAATTCACATTATGCTAAATTGGAATTTGAACAAAGTGTTGATATATTGCCAAAATTTAATCAAAACATCAGCTTTAACGCTAAAGATTATAAAAAAATGTTTTTTAAACCTTGGCATTCTTCTTTTAAAAACTATAAAAATCAAAATTTATTTTGGGCTTTTCCTATTTATCTTAACCCAAAAAATAAATATTATTTTTTTAATAAACAAGAAATTCCTATCTCTTGGTTTGAAAAACAAATCGATAATGCGAATATAAAAAATATAGGCAAGTTAAATCAAAAGGCTTTAATTATACAAAATACCCTACTTAAAAATATCCCTACCCAAAAAGCAATACTTAAAAATCCTTTTTTAGAAAATGAAGGCTTTCCATTTGATTACGCAAATGATGCGATTTTAAATATCGCTACGCCTGTTTTAATCTCTCATTATACAAAAGATAAACGATACGCTTTTGTATTGAGTGAAGCCGGAATTGGTTTTGTAGAAAGTCAAAATTTAGAGACATTTTCCAACTCTAGAGCAAAAATTTATGAGAAACTCCACTTTATAACGCCACTCAAAGAAAAAGAAGCGGTTTTTAGCAAAGATCATCATTTTTTCTTTGAGACTAGAATCGGTGCTATTTATCCGTATTATAAACAAGATAAAAAATATTTTTATGGAAAGATTGGCTCTAAAAAATATAAAATTTTAAAAAAGGATGTTGCTAAATTTCCTTTAAAATTAAACGATGCTAATTTAAAAAATCAATTAAATCAAATGCTTGGTTTGCCTTATAGTTGGGGTGGATATAATTTAGAAAGGGATTGTTCTTTATTTACTCGTGATGTATTTTCAGCTTTTGGGCTTTATTTACCAAGAAATTCAAGTGCGCAAAAAAATGCTTTTTATCATTTTGATATCAGCATGTTAAACAATAATCAAAAAAAGGATTTTTTAAATCGATTTGGAAAAGCTTATACAACCTTGCTCTACATCCCAGGACACATTATGCTTTATGCTGGAAAAATTACGGATAATAACATAGTAATACATAATATATGGGGGCTTAGAAAAGGAAAAACTCAAAGACTTATTATAGGAGAAAGTGTAATCACTTCTTTAGAGATAGGAAAAAAAGAAATTCTTGAAAAAAATTTATTACTTTCAAGGCTTAAAGAGGTAAGCTTCATCAGTTTAAGTCAAAAAGAAACCGATGAGATAAATAAGTATTTAGCCAAAGATTTATCTAATCGATAAATCTTTTATTTAAATCATGAAAATATTCTATACGCCTATCTCTTAAAAATGGCCACCAACGCCTTACATTTTCACTTCTTGTTTTATCGATCTCTATAACCTTAACGCATTCGTTTTCATTGTCCAACAAGCAAAGCTCTTCTCCTTGAGGTCCAAAAATAAAAGAATTCCCCCAAAATCTTATTCCATCCTCTATTCGGCTTGCGTCTTTTTCAAATCCAACACGATTAATCGCAGCCACAAATAAACCATTAGCAATAGCATGTCCTTTTTGAACCCCTAGCCAAGCGCCAAGTTGCTTTTGCTTTTCTTCTTCCTCATCCTTATCAAACCATCCAATAGCCGTAGGATAAATAAGAATTTCAGCCCCTTGCAAAGCCATCAATCTTGCAGCTTCAGGGTACCATTGATCCCAGCAAATCAATACTCCAAGCTTGCCCACGCTCGTTTGAATTGGTTTAAAACCTAAATCACCTGGCGTAAAATAAAATTTTTCATAAAAGCAAGGATCATCAGGTATATGCATTTTTCGGTATTTTCCAGCTATACTGCCATCTTTTTCAAAAACAACAGCTGTATTATGATAAAGTCCTGCGCTACGTTTTTCAAATAATGAGGTTAATAAAACTATATTGTGCTTTTTGGCTACACTTGACCAAAACTCAATATCTTTTTCATAATCATTGGCGTAATCAAAATAAGCAACATTTTCACTTTGGCAAAAATATTCACTTTGATGAAGTTCTCCTAAGCATATAAGCTCAGCTCCCTTTTTTACTGCCTCTTCTATAAATTCGCAAGTTTTTTGTATTGTTTGTTCTTTATTGGAATGAAATTTTTGTTGCACAAGAGCTATTTTCATTGTCTTTGCCTTTCTTGTTCTTGATCATCATAAGGATCTAAATGAATTTGTATATCCCATTTTTCATCTTCAAACATCAAACGCACATTATTTTCAATCTCGTCTGAAATTTTGTGCGCATTTAAAAGCGAAATTATAGGACAAAAAACCAAATGCACACTTAAATAATTACAATTTGGCGTCCTTCTTGTTTTTAACTCATGATAAGAAATAATCTCTGGATGCCTAGAAATTAAAATACAAATTTGATCAACTTGTTCTTTTGGCAAGGCTTGATCCATTAAAAATGATAAAGCTTTTTTGATAATTTTAAAAGCAGAAAAAGCCGTATAAAGGCTGATTACTATCCCAAAAATAGCATCGATAATATATAAATTTGTAAAATAAATCAGCACTAAAGCAAGCAAGGTGCAAATATTGGTTAAAAAATCACTCCTATAATGCAGGGCATCACTTTCAACGATTAAACTTTTTGTTTTTTTTGCCACATAATTTAAAAAAAGAATAAGAAAAAAGGTTACAATAATGGCAAAAATCATTACAAAGATACTTGAATTTAAATCAATGATTTCTTTTTTGTAATAAATTTTTAAAATACTTTCATAAAAGATAAAAATACCCACACCTACGATAAAACCACCCTCAAGAAGTCCCATTAAAGCTTCGATTTTGGAAAAGCCAAAATTATAATTTTCATTTGCTCTTTGCGCACTCTTTTTTAAAGCCAAAAAATTAAACGCAGAAATTGCAAAATCCATTAAAGAATCAATCGCACTTGAAAGCACTGCAACCGATCCACTCATTAAACCAACTACAAATTTAACACAAGCTAAACCAAGGGCACAAACACTTGCAATAATAGTGGCTTTTTTTTGCAAACTCATCTTAAACCCTTGAAACGATTTTGACAAGAACAATGCAAAGAGCCATTTTGACGCACAAATACTCTCGCATCTACACCCACAATCTTTCGATCAGGCAAAGCCTTAGAAAGCCTTTCAATTACGATATTATCGTTATCATCTTTATATAATGGAACAATTAAAGCATTGTTGACAAAAACAAAGTTTGCATAAGTAGCACCCATTCTACGATTATCATAAAAAAAAGGCTTAGGCAATGGTAATGGCAATAAATTAAATCCTGTTTTTTCAAGCTCTTCTTGCATTTTCTTTAAAGGTAAAAAATGTTCATCTTTTTCATCTTCACAAACGCAATGTGCTATCGTATTTTTATCGATAAATCGAGCCAAAATATCCACATGAGAATCTGTATCATCTCCTTTGATAAAACCATTTTCTAACCAAATAATATGTTTTAATCCAAAAATTTCTTTTAATTTTTGATCGATTTGGGTTTTATCAAGATGGGAGTTTCTATTTGTATTTAAAAGACAATTTGTCGTCGTAAGCATAGCGCCATCGCCATTAAAATCAATACTTCCACCCTCTAAGATCATATCGATTTTTTCAAGTTTTTCTTTAAATTTTATATCAAAAAGTTTAGAATTTACAGCATTATCTAATTCACTTTGAAATTTATTTCCCCAAGCATTAAAAGTAAAATCAAGAGCTTGTAAACGATCATCCTTTAAAATATCTATAGGACCAAAATCCCTTATCCATGTATCATTTGTATCACATTTAAAAAATTCAACGTTTTTTATATCCTTAAAAGAGATAAAATCTTGATCTTGCGGAGCAATCAATAAAACTTTTTGAAATTGACTCACAACCCTTACAAATTCATGATAGCTTTTTAAAATTTCATCTAAATAAGGCTTCCAATCTGTTTTTTCATGTGGCAAAGAAAGGATTAAATATTCTTGCTCACTCCATTCTGGAATTGATTTTATCATTACATACCCTTATTGATTAAAAAATTTAATTGTGTTTTTGAAATAAATTTAAGAAAGTAGCCCAAAAAAGGGCTAAAAATTATTTAAAAAAGATTTTCATTTTGCCGTTATTTAAAACGAGTTTGCCATTTTCATTTGAAATTTTAAAAGTTCCATTGAAATTAGAAAGAAAAGAATTTTCAAAATTCATAACATCCATAGGATGGCAAAGCATTTGAGTTGATGCAGCACGATCTCCGTTGATTTTTATAGCATCGCCATTATTAGCGTATGATCCAAAAAAGCGATTACAACCCGCATAACCGTAAAATTTATCTTTATCAAAGCTAATATTTGGAGTTTCTTCAGCATTCTTAGGGTCAAATGTTTTTCCATCAACAACTATTTTTTCTATTTTTAATTGCTGATTTTGTACTAATTTATTTTGAGTGTTTGCATCAGAAGACACTGAAGTGCTTGCACAACCAGCAAAACAAGCAGCTGCTAAAGTCATTTGTAAAGTTTTTTTCATCTTTTATCCTTTAAATTTGAAATTGCTTTAATTCATTATCAAGATTATGACATACTATTTTTAACTCATCAGCAACTTGAAGTAAAATTTTTGAAATTTCTTCATTTTTTTCACTCGCTTCAACATTTTCTTCCATTCTCATTAACAAATCTTGTATATTTTCTTGACTTGCTTTTATTTTTTGGCTGCATTGATGCACAAGATTCTTTGCATCTTGATTGCAAAATTTAACCTCATTTGCACTATTGGCTAATAAATTAGTATCTTCGTTTAAAGAATAAATTTTTTTAGAATTATCCTTAAGCTCATTAGCCACTTTTTCTATGCTAATTAATAATTCTTTTGTGATAGTTGCAACACTATTTAAAAATTCTTCACTGTTATTTGCAAGCAATCTTATATCTTCAGCAATAACAGAAAATCCTTTGCCATAAGCTCCAGCTCTTGCAGATTCTATGCTCGCATTTAAAGATAAAAGATTTGTTTTATCAGCGATTTCATTCATCATTTGAGTAGCTTTTTGTATATTTTTTGCCTGTTCAACCATATCCGAAATTTTCTTAGCCAAGCTATTTTCACTTTCAGCAAGATCCGTCACTTTTTGTGCCACTGAAAATAATGACTTAAGCATTTGCTCTAATAACTCATAAGATTTATCATTTGCAGTGTTTGCATCGCTTGATAAATTAGCTAATTCTCTTAAATCAGAACCTATATTATTACCAAGATGAAAGCTTGAATCAATTTTTTTGTGATTTAATTCTGTAATTTCATTTAAAGAAGTTGCATTTGAATTTAAAAGAGTGCTTTGGTGTTCTATATTTTTAGAACTCAAACTCGCTTCACTTACAGCTTTATGAGTTTTTTCAATAAATTGATTGATGTATCCACAAGCGGTTGCGATTTCATCATGCCCTTTAATACGAATTCGTGCTTTTAAATTTCCACTGCCTTGAGCCAACTCCTTAGCATGATTTAAAAGCTCTAATATAGGACGTCCCACAACGATTTTTAGTATAAAAAGCACAAAAGCTAAAGTGAGTATTAGAGCAATAGTAAAAATTACAATATAAGCTTGACTTGTTTTTGAGATATCTTTTTCTACATTTTCTAAAGAATGGTATACATCCATAACTCCTATTACGCTACCTTCTTTTACATTTGCATGACAAGTTATGCATGTTTTATTTGCAATCAAGGGGCGAACAAGCCTTAAATGATCTATCCCTTTAATATTTTGCTTTAAGGAAATCAAACTAGGATTAGAAAATTCATCTAAAATAACATTTTCATTAGAAATCAAAGGATTTTTGATATCAAAAAGTTCTATTGTGTCTTTTGATGGATAAATTTTTATATCACTAATCCCTTCAATTCTTTTAGCATGTTCGATTGCCTCTTGAATTTTTTCTGGATCACCCAAATTCATAGCCATTCTCATCGTTTGAAAAACTAAATTGCTAACTGTATTAAGATTTTCTTTGCTGATTTGATTAGCTGTCTTTCTAAAATCAAAACTAACGATAATTTGCATTATCACAAAACTGAACAACAAAACAGCAAAAATTGCTGAAGAGACTTTAAATCCAATGGTTTTAAACATTTTAAACTGCTTTCATAAGTAAAATATTATAAACCATTGTACTTAAAATTATTTAAATTAAATTAAATAATATTTTAATTGTCAATAAATTTTAATGCAAGAAATGTCTCACTCCAGTAAAATAAAGAGCCATAGCATATTCATCTGCAGCTTTTATCACTTCATCATCCCTTATACTTCCGCCAGGTTCAATTATAGCTTTAACTCCAACTTTACTTGCTTCATCTATACTATCTCTAAATGGAAAGAAAGCTTCACTTGCTAAAACACAACCTTGCAAATCAAGCCCCATTTCATTAGCCTTAGCAATAGCAGCTTTTGCTGCATCAATTCTGCTCGTCATTCCCATACCTATGGCCACCATAGCTCCATTTTTAACATAAACAACATTATTTGATTTTGTAAATGCAGCAATTTTCATGGCAATTTCTAAATCTTGAAGTTCTTCCTTACTCGCTTCTCTTTTTGAAACAAGTTTGGCATTTTTAAATTCATCATTGCCCACTTCATCGCTATTTTGATACACAAATCCACCATCTATATGTTTAAAATCATACGCATCAAAACTACGCACTAAATAAGGATTTTCTTGAGTGAAAATTTTAATACGTTTCTTACCCTCAAATACCCCCAAAGCCTCTTTGCTTACATTTGCAGCGATTATCACTTCAACATAAATTTCATTTATTTTTTCAGCCAAAGTTTTATCAAGTGTTCCATTGATCGCAACCACTCCACCATAAGCACTTACATTATCACATTTCAATGCGCTAATATAGCTTTGCAAAAGATTTTCTTTGATTGCAAAACCGCAAGGATTTCCATGTTTTACTATTGTAACTGCTGGAGAATCGCCAAAACTACTGGCTAAATTTAAAGCCGCATTGATATCAGTAAGATTGTTAAAACTAGCTTCGCCTTTAAGGGCTTTAAAATTGGTACTAAAAAAGGAGTCAAACTCATATAAAGCGCCTTTTTGATGAGGATTTTCTCCATATTTGGTATCAAAAACTTTTTGTCCTACTATAAACTTACTTGCTCCAAAACCCCCATTAAAACGTTCATTCATATAATTTGCTATATAAGAATCATAATTTGCCGTATGTTCATAAGCTTTTATCATTAAATTTAAACGGAAATTTTCATCATTTTTTCCACTTTTTAAAGCCTCAATCACCTCTTCATAATCAAGTGGATTACAAATCACCATCACATCTTTATAATTTTTTGCTGCAGATCTAATCATCGCAGGTCCGCCTATATCGATATTTTCTATGATTTCATCAAAATCATCACTCATAATAGTAGTCTTTTTAAAAGGATATAAATTCACACACACCAAATCAATACCTAAAATTTCATTTTCTTTAGCTTGTTTAACATGATTTTCATCATTTCTTTTATGTAAAATTCCCCCATGAATTTTAGGATGCAAGGTTTTTACTCGCCCTTCAAAAAGCTCAGGACTTTTTGTAAAATCACTCACTTCTACAACTTTTATCCCATTTTCTTTTAAAATTTTAAAAGTTCCACCCGTTGAAAGAAGCTCAAAACCTAAATTTTCAAGCTCTTTAGCAAATTCTACTATACCTTCTTTATCACTAACGCTAAGCAATGCTCTCATTTTTTCTCCTTAAATTGCTCATAATTTAATTAATTTATTTTAATATTTAAAGAATAAAAACTAATTTTCCAAATGCTTTTTGATTCTTTCATAGGCTTCGTTTATTTTTTGGAATTTTTCTACTCCTTTTTTGATTTCTTTTTCGCTAACATTATTTGCATTTAAAATATCAGGATGATATTTTTTCGCTAAATTTCGGTATTGTTTTTTTACAGCATTGATATCAGCATTTTTTGGTAATTCTAAAATTTCAAAAGCCTCATCTAGACTTATTTGTTGTTTAGAAGTGTTTAAATTTGAAAAATTATTGATAAAATTCTCTAACTCATTCTGACTTATATCAAAAGCCTGTGCAATTTGTCCTAAAATTTCTTTCTTTTTAGGGTTAAATTCTGCATCAACAAAAGCCATAAAAACAAGCACTCTAAGTACGTTAAAACGCTCACTTTTTGGCAAAGGAACTTCTCTTAAAAAGTCTTTTGCAACCTCAAAAGCATCGTTTAAATTTTCTTTATGCTCATTAAAACTTGCTTTTAAAAATTCTCTTTCTCGCCTATCTTTTGTATTTGCATCTAAAATTTGAGTGATCATATCGGCTTCATCTTGACTGATTCTACCATCACTTTTTGCAATTTTTGCCAAAAGTGCAATCACATAATAATTCATCCTTCTTTTAATTTCATCCATTCTTTCTTCAACCACTCCACGCATAAAGCCTTTTGCAAAACCTTTAACACCGCGTGCGGTAGAATTAAAAAAATCCTGTTTTTCCCAAGTTTTATAATACCAATAAAAAACCAAGATAACTAAAATGATTAAAATTAAACTCATTGAATTTGCTCTTTAAAACTTTCAAAATAAAGATTTTCAAGCTCCTTTTTACTTAAGTTAATCTCATCGAGTCTAAAACAATCCTCATCAGTACTTACGCCTAATTTGTGAGCTTTTATCTTAAATTCTTGAATTAATTGCAAAAATTGTTCTTCACATACTTCATCAACGCCTACTATAACACGACTAAAGCTTTCATCAAAAATCATTTTTTTATCACTAAAGCCACTTTCTAAAATCGCACCTTTTTTAGATATAGCACACATTTTTGCCAAAGTTATAGCAATACCACCCACTCCTACACTATTTGCACATTCAAGCAAGGATTCTTGATTTGCTTTATAAAGAAAATCCCAAAGCATTAATTCTGCTTTATAATCTATATTTTTAAGATTTCCTGCTACTTTTTTATCTTGAATTTTCATCACTAAAGAACCGGCAAAATGACCTAAAGTTTCTCCTAGAAGATAGATTCTAATTCCAGCCTTATCAAAATTTGCTTTTAAAACGCGATTAGAATTTTCTAAAACGCCAACATTTACAATCGTAGGACTTGGATAAATACTCACCCCTTCTGTTTCATTATATAAAGAGACATTACCGCTAACGACTGGAGTATTTAATTCTTTACAAGCTTCCTTAATGCCTTCACATCCTTGCGCAAATTGCCACATCACTTCAGGATTTTGTGGATTTCCATAATTTAAACAATCACTAATCGCTAAAGGCTTAGCTCCTGTACAAGCTACTTTTCTTCCAGCGCTTGCTACAGCAGCACTTGCACCCACTTTTGGATCGATATAATTTAAACGAGAATTGCATTCTATAGCCATTGCTATAGCTGCATTGTTTTCTTTCACGCGTATAACACTCGCGCCTAATTTTCCATCGGCTTTAATTGTATTCGTTTGCACACTTGAATCAAATTGATCATAAATAAAAGCCTTATCATTAACATTTTCATTTTTTATCATCTGAATAAATAAATCTTGTATATCATTTTTTAATTCAAATTGATAATCTTTAATACTATCTAGATATTTTGGCTTACTTATTAGACGATCTAAAATAGGTGCTTTTTCACTTAAAGGCTCAATAGGTATCATTCCCACAAGCTCATTATTCCAAAAAAGCTCCATATTTCCCGTATCTGTTACTTCACCAATCACAACAGCATCTAAATCCCATTTTTTAAAAATTTCTATAACTTGATTTTCGCAACCTTTTTTTGCACAAATAAGCATTCTTTCTTGAGATTCACTAAGCATCAATTCATAAGGCGTCATACCACTTTCACGCATAGGAGTTTTTTCAAGATAAAGCTTCATTCCACTTCCGCTTCGTCCTGCCATTTCAAAAGAACTTGAAGTAAGTCCAGCGGCTCCCATATCTTGAATTCCTACAATCAAATCACTTTTAAAAAGCTCTAAACACGCTTCCATTAAAAGTTTTTCACTGAAAGGATCTCCTATTTGTACTGTTGGTCTTAAGCTTTTATTTTGCTCATTAAAGCTATCACTAGCCATAACAGCACCACCAAGCCCATCTCTACCCGTTTTTGATCCCACATAAATTACAGGATTTCCTACCCCTTCAGCTTTAGCATAAAAAATATCTTCTTGTTTACAAATCCCTAATGCAAATGCATTGACTAAAATATTTCCATTAAAACATTCATCAAAAGAGCACTCTCCACCTATAGTTGGAACACCCATACAATTTCCATAATGAGAAATCCCGCTTACAACACCTTTTACAAGATATTTTTGATGATTTCCATATTTTTCATCATAAATATTTCCAAATTTTAAAGAATTAAGTCCAGCAACAACTCTTGCACCCATAGTAAAAACATCGCGTAAAATTCCACCTACTCCAGTTGCTGCCCCCGCAAAAGGTTCAATAAAGCTAGGATGATTATGACTTTCAACCTTAAAAACCGCTGCCATATCTTGACCGATATCAATTACCCCGGCGTTTTCACCAGGACCTTGGATTACCCAAGGGGCTTTGGTTGGAAAACCATTAAGGTATTTTTTACTTGATTTATAAGAGCAATGCTCACTCCACATAGCAGAAATAACGCCTAATTCAAGTAAATTAGGTTCTCGTCCAAGAATTTCTAAAATTTGATCATATTCTTCATCGCTGATTTTATGTGCTTTTATAATTTCTTTATCCATTTTATTACCTTTCATTTTCCTAAACAAAAATTACTAAACATTTCATCTAAAATCTCATCTCTTTCAAAATCTTTAGTAAATTTAGAAAGTTCACCTATTGCCAAATTTAATTCAAATGCAAAAAGCTCTAAAGAACTTTCTTGTAAAAGATCTTTTGCTCTTGATATAGCCTCGCTTGCAATTTTACAAGAATTAATTAACTCTAAAGAACTTACCATGGTATCTTCAGCATCAAAAGAATCGAGATATTTTTCTAATTCTTCTTTAAGCAAATTAATATCATTTTGAGCACTAAGTTTTATAAAATCAATCTTCTGACTATTTTCAAAAACCTCACACAAGTCAGTTTTGTTTAAAATCCAAAATACTTTTTTATCACTATTTTGCAATAAATTATAAATTTCTAAATCTTCTTTATCTTCTTTCCTAGAAGAATCAAAAACAGCTAAAATAATATCCGCATCTTTTAAACTTTTTTTGCTTAATTCCACGCCTATTTGTTCTATTTCATCTTTACTTTCCCTAATACCTGCTGTATCGATAATACGAAGCAAATAAGAACCTAATTTAAAATTTTCTTCTATAGTATCGCGAGTTGTTCCCGCTATATCTGAAACTATGGCTCTTTTATAAGAAAGTAAAGCATTTAAAAGAGAAGATTTTCCAACATTTGGCTTACCTACTATAGCTATTTTAAAACCTTCTATAAGTCCTTTTTTACTTTGAGAAATTGTATAAATTTCTCTTAAAATTTTAGCATTATCTTGACACATAAGATTAATTTGCTCCAACAAATTAGGTGGCAAATCATCATCAGCATAGTCAATACTTGTTTCCACAAAAGCCAAAGTTTTAACCAAATCAGTGCGAATTTTTTCTAAAAGTTCTCCTAAATCACCTCGCATATTTCTTGCGATAACTTTAGCTGCAAGAGCAGACTTTGAAACGATTAAATCTTGTATATTTAAAGCCTTTAAAGGAGTCATTTTTCCATTTAAACACGCTCTTTTGCTGAATTCTCCAGCTTGAGCCAATCTAGCTCCTAAATTTACAAGTTCATCAAGCAAAATTTCACTCACGCTAAAACCACCATGAGTTTGAAATTCTACTATATCTTCACCTGTAAAGCTAAAAGGGGCTTTAAAATATATAAGTATAGCCTCATCTAAAAATTCATCTTTGTGATTATAAAGCTTAATAAAAGTAGCATAACGCGGAATCAATTCTTTTCTTTTGCTTATTTTTAATGCAATTTCTAAAGCTCTTTCTCCACTTAATCTTATAATGGAAATCGAACCTATTCCGTGTGCTGTTGCAATTGCTACTATAGTATCATTCATCTTTTTTCAAAAAATCATTTATAACTATAAATCTTTGATCATTATTTTGCTTAATACCTACATATTTATGCGGAAATTCACTTCTTAGTCTCTCTAGGGCAATTTTAATCAAAACACCATCCAATGGCTTTGTTTGACCGCTTCCATAAATTTTAATTTTTTCAACAACACTTTGAAGATAACCTTGCATACCTTGAATTTGATCCTCTAAAAAATGAGATATTTCAAGACGCACTAAAAGATTATATCTTGAATTAATCCAGCTATGCAAAAGATAAGAAATAGCTTTATAACGATGAGCTTCTTTTCCGATAAGCAAAGCTGCATCTTCACCATCTAAATGGATAAAAATGCTTTCTTCATTATACATTTTTAATTCTTTTAAAGAAATATTAAAACAAGTAGAATTAAGTAATTTTTCAAGTTGAATTTTAATTTCATCTAAAATATTTTGTATATTTCTAGTATCTTTGCTTTCACGATGAAAACTATCAAAAATCTTGTCTTCTTTTACAATATAACTTTCTTTAGGTTTTGTATTTTCTATTTTAGCATTTTTAATATTCTCTTTTTTTTCTTCCGCTTTTTCACAAAATTTTTTTTCTCGAATTTTATTCGTTTGAGAATTATTTTTTGGATGTTTTTTAAATTGTTTTTTCTTACTTTCAACCTCAATAATAATATTTTTACGACCAAAGCCTAAAAAACCTTTTTTAGGAAGTTGCACAATAGTATATTCTAGATCAACAACTGAACAATCTAGACTTTTAGAAGCTTCAATCAATGCTTCTTCAAGATCTTTAGCTTCGACTCTCATTTTTTTTGCACTCCATTTTACTTTTTATGATGCTCTTTAGCAAAAATTTTATTGATAATTAGTTGCTGGATAAAAGAACAAAGGTTGTTAACAAACCAATAAAGAGTAAGTCCTGCAGGGAAAGTTACAAAAAAGAAAGTAAATATCACAGGTAAAAATTTCATAATCTTAGCCTGCATAGGATCTTGAATTGTCATCGGCGTAACGAGTTGTTGTACAAACATTGTCGCTCCCATTAAAATCGGAAGAACAAAATAAGGATCCATAACTGATAAATCATGTATCCAAAATATCCAAGGCGCAGCTTTTAATTCAATAGCATTTAATAATACGCGATAAATTGCAAAGAAAATCGGAATTTGTAAAAGGATAGGCAAACATCCACTCATAGGATTTGCGCCGTGTTTTTTATAAAGTTCCATCATATGAATATTCATTTTTTGAGGATCGCCCTTATAGCGTTCTCTTAGCTCTTTCATTTTTGGAGCCAAATCTTTTAATTTATTCATAGAAATCATAGATTTGTAAGTTAAAGGGAATAAAATAAGACGGATAATTAATACCATTACAACTATAGACCAACCCCAATTCCCTATGTGGTTATGCAAGAAATTTAAAAATACAAACATTGGTTTTGCAATAAAGGTAAACCAACCATATTCAACCACAGCCTCAAGACGAGGATCTATACTTTCTAATATAGCATGCTCTTTAGAACCTATATAACCGCCTGCTTCAAATTTATTATCACTAGAAGCAAAAACTAAAGGATTTTCATGAGTATCTTTTCCTATGGTCACGCTTAAAGGTTTTTCAAAATTATAAAAAAATGTAGCATAATACCTATCAAACGCTGATATCATCCAAATATTTTGCATATTCTCTTCTTTATCCACTTTTCCATCTTCAAAAGTATGGATAGTTTCTTTATCATTCATAGCCAATGCCCCATGCACTGTATAAGTATCAACCGCTACATCAGGGCGAGAACCTGGGCTTATAAAATAATGACTGTTTTTATTAAGACTAACTTCGATTTTATAATTTCCTAAAGGATAAAAAGTGATATTTTTTTCAACAATCAAACCAGAGGAAAGTTTCTGAGTAAGTTTTATAGCTTTGCTACCATTTTCATCTACAAAAAGCTCTTTAAGATCTGAACTATAAGGCGTTTTAAAAGCCTCAGCATTAATAGCTTCATCACCAAAACGCATCTCTAAAGGATAAGGAAAGCTATTTTTAGGAACTAAATTAATAAATTCACCATTTTCATTTTGATATTTTTTATCTTTAAGATAAAAACTTGAAATTCTACCCAAAGCATCAATTTTAGCCTCAAAATGATCGCTTTTAACATCAGCTATAATCTGATTTTGTAAAGCATTCTCTTGAATTTCTACAGGTTGAGCGTTATGCTTTGGTGCATTAAATTGTGAATTGGTTTCAACTTTTGTGATATTTTGATTTAATTTAGGAGGATTTTTTGGTATAAAAAAATAATCATACACAATAAAAAATAAAAAAGAAAGTACTACAGCTAAAAGCACACGTTTTTGCTGAAAAAAATTATTTGTATTATTCACTAGCTTATCCTTTTAAATATAATTTTGACAAAATAAAAAGTTTTATCATTATAGGGTATGTAAAAATAGCAAAGTTTTTTTTGCGATAAAAAAATCGGCTTAAAGCAAAAATTGTAAGAAGTTATTTTTTTTGTGATTTTTGGATAATCAAATCCACCTTTAAAAAAAGGATTACATTTTAAAATTCTCACAAAGGTGAGATAAAAAGCTGAAAAAAAATCTTTTTTTTGAAACTGCCAATAGGCGTATTCCGAACAAGAAGGATGAAATCTACATACAGAAGGCTTAAGTGGGCTTAAAAATTTTTGATAAAATAACAACAATTTTAAACATGCTATTTTAAACATTGTAGCTTTTTCAAACCCCATTTTAAGCTTCTCTCTAATTTAGAAAAAGAAAATTGAGTGATTTCACTTTTTGCGACAAAAATATACTTTCCATTATAAATTTCTGTTTCGATTTGAGAAAATAAAGCTCTTAAAATACGCTTGGAACGATTTCTAATCACTGCTTTTCCAACTTTTTTACTTGCAACAACTGCCACTTTTTGCTCATTGCATTTGAGATAAAAAATAATAATACCATCGCAATACCATTTTTTTCCCAATTTATATACAGCTGAAAATTCTTCATTTTTGCTGATTTTTTCAAAAAATTTCACACAGCGAGTCTTTTTCTACCTTTAGCACGTCTTGCATTGATTACCTTGCGACCATTCTTGCTTTTCATTCTTACGCGAAAACCATGAGTGCGTTTTCTTGGAGTACCATGTGGTTGATAAGTTCTTTTCATTGTTAAAATTTCCTTAATTTTATTTTTGAAAATAAAGAATAAAAGTAAATTATACCTCAATCTTACTTATAAATTGCTTTTATAAATAAGATTAATTTTTTTTTGCTAAATTTTTAAAAATAATTCAATATTTTTAAATTTATGATTAAAAATTAATGTTTAAGTTTGTATTCAATGATAAGAAGTTTATACTATTTAAAAGCTATGGGATATAATTTTACAGATAAACCTAGTCATATTCAACCAAAAATAAAAAATTTTGAAAATTTAAGATCAAATATACAAAAATGCAATCTATGTCATTTTTCAAAATTCCGTCGTTTTACTTTAATGGAAAATCAATTAAAACCGGTTAATTTAATGATCTTAGATACCTTTGGACAAAAGATTGAAAATGAAAATGGTTATATCTTAGAATCAAAAAAAGGTAAAACATTACAAAGTTACATTTATAATATCTTAGGGCTTAAAAAAGAGCAATTTTATTTTTCATATCTTTTGAAATGTTTTTCTAATGGAAAATTTGATGATTTTTCGCTACAATCTTGCTTACCATTTTTTTGGAATGAGGTAGAACTGCTTCAACCCAAATTCGTTCTTTGTTTAGGAGAATATGCTTTCAATAGCTTAGGATTTTCTGATTTTAACGCCCTAAGAGGAGAAATTTTCACCCATAAAAATTTCTTTTTTATGGCAAGTTTTAATCTTGAATTTATAGAAAAAAATCCAAGTTATAAAAAAGACTTTATGGAAGATCTAAAAAAAATTAAAGGATTTTTATGAAAAAAATATTATTGATCTTGGGATTATGTTTTTGCTTTCTTGCAGCTAGAGAGCAACGATTAGTAGATATACCACCTTCTGAAAATTTTTATCCCAATCTAAGCACTCAAGAATGCGGGATAAATTGCCTTTTTGATCTTTTAGAATCCAGACTTTATCTTAGTTTTTTAAGCGAATTTAGCGATCAAAAAGATCAATTTTTATCCAACGTTTATGCAAAACTTTTAAATTCTATTACAGATTTTGATCAGGCTGTGCAAAAAATTACAGCAGTAAAACTAGCTATTATTATTCCAGAAAAAACGATTAAAAGCTATTCTAGCACCATTGTAAATTCTAGCATTGCTTATCTTTTAAGACAAAGAGCAGATATTAAAGTTAAAGTATTTTTAATAGGCACAGAAGATGAAAACAAAATACGCCAAACCTTTGACCAAATAGAAACCCAAGGCTATCAATATATTATTGCAGCTTTTACTTTAAAGGGCGCTTCTGCCCTTAAAGACTATTCTAAAAATATGAAAATATTTATCCCAACTCTTCATAAAAATTTTGCCCCAAATTTAAATCAAAATATAATTTTTGGTAGTATAGATTATGATGCTCAAATTATGGCTCTTTTGCAAAAAGCTAACTCAGATATAGCAATTTTTGGAGATAATTCCATATTATCAGATAACTTAAATACGCGTATATTACTCGATAGTAAAAATCAAAACGCAAGAATTTATAAAGTTGATGGAGAAAAGCTTGATTTTTATAAATTACTAAGATCTCAAGGAAGTCTCAATCAAGCTTCTATTTTTTTCAATACACCTTTAGTAAAAACAGCGCTTACAAGTTCTCAATTACGCGTTTATAATATATATCCTTATGTATTATTATCTACCCAGATTAATTACAATCCTGCATTTTTGAATCTTACTCAAGAAGCTGATAGAAAAAATTTTATTATTGCAAATTCCATTAACAATCATGACGATAATTTATCTTATTTAAATGAAATTTTCAACCAAAATATAGATTATAATTGGGTAGCTTACGCAACAGGCATAGGAGTTGATTATTTTTATACCAATTTCTTAAACCAAGAAAGTAAAAGTATTTTTGATGAAAAAATTGAAGGCTCGCAGGTTTTATATAAAGTCCATCTGATGCAAAGTGTTAAATCAAATTTTGAAGAATTAAAATAATTCTTCAAAAAGCTTTTTGATTTCTGGCTCCATTCTGGCAGGTTTTTCTTTTTTAATATAAGCAAGAGTCCCAATAAGTTTAAAAATCTTGTCTTGATCCTTATAAATTTCTTGCAAAATTTCCACAGAAGCGTTTTTAATTTCTAAAATTTTTGTTTCAACTTCGATCATATCTCCAAGCTTAGCGGGTTTTATAAAATTACAATTTGCTTTTATAAGCAAAAAATGCCCATTAATAGCATCAAATATCAAAGCTTTTTTAGAAAATAAAACTTCACTTCTAGCTCTTTCGCAAAATTTTAAATAATTACTATGATAGACCACTCCACCAGCATCTGTATCTTCATAATAAACTCTTATTTTCATTCTAATCCTTTTTTTATATCTAAGTTTTTATTTTACCAAGAAAGATAAAAAGTAAAAAATTTTAATCAAATTTTACACCTTCTCTTTGAGAATAAATAAATCTTATGCTTAAATGATTTACCTACCTTTGATTTATTCTTCATTGATACTTTTCTCCTTCATATTTCTCATCGCTTCTTACAAAAAAATTACCATTTATAAAATAATGTAAAGAAGATCCAACTCCGACACCTTTGTAGCTTATACTTGTAAATCCTCTTCTTTCATTTCCAAATAAACCATAATTTGTTTGACTAAACATAAATCTAGTATAATTTTTGCCCTTGCAAAACATAATAAGCACTCATACCCATATAAGGTTTTACTTTTTTATAATTTTCTTCTCCCATATATTCTTTAAGTTTATCTTCATAATAAGCAAATTCAAGTTTATCTTTGAAACCAAAATTAGCTTTGCCTTTATATCTATAATCACTACGATAATATTTACAACCACTAGAAAGAAAAGATTTGAGGAAATAATTTATCAATAGCTTCAGAATCTTCTCCTGATTTTAATTGCCCCACTTTAGTTCTAAATTTATCATTGTCTCCTAATTCACTTCTTTTCTTCTCTATTTCTAATATCTCTTCTCTTACTTTTCTATCAAAAACATAAAATCTACCATAATTTTTTGAAAGAATTTCTAATTCTTTTTCTTCTTTGCTTTTTATTAAAGCGCAAGAGTTTAAAAATACTAAAGCTAAAATTACTAAAATGATTTTCATTTATAGTCCTTGGTTTTTAAGAATATAATAAGTTGCATAAATTTTTATGGTTCTTGATTGTATTTTTATAAATAATCAGAGCGCTTTTTTTATATCTCTTTTTAGATATTTTCGCTTTTTTCTAAAACTGCAAAATACTCCATTTCAAGTGTTTCTAACTCTTCTTGCGCCTTTTGCAATTCCTCATAAAGTTTATTAATACCTATATTTTGATAAACACTAGGATTTGACAAATCTTTATTCAATTGCTCAATTTTTTTTTCAATGATTTCTATTTTTTCTGGATGATTATTTAAAATTTCATTTTCTTTATAGCTTAATTTTTGGTTTTTTTTCTCTTTTTGATTGCTGTTTGAAATTGATTCAAGACTTAAGGTGAAATTATCAAATTCGTGTAATTCTTTTTCATTTTCAAGATATTCTGTATAAAGAGTGTGTAAAATATTGATCGAAGAATTTCCCTCAAAAGCGTAAATTTTATTTGCAATCTTATCAACAAAATATCTATCATGAGATACAAATAAAATCGCCCCTTCAAAATTTAACAAATACTCTTCTAAAATATTAATCGTTGAGATATCTAAATCATTAGTTGGCTCATCAAGTACTAAAATATCATAAGTTTGAGTAAAAAGTAAAGCCAAAGCTACTCGATTTTTCTCTCCTCCACTTAATACAGAAACATTTTTATCTAAAAATTCTTTAGGAAATAAAAAATTTTTCAAATACCCATAAACGTGCATATTTTTATCTCTTACTTGAACCCTATCTCCACCATTGGGGCAAAAAATCTCAAGTAAAGTTTTATCTGAATTTACCAAATCTCTAGCTTGATCAAAATACCCTATCTTAATTTCCCCTCTTTTAATCTCTCCATCATCTTGCTTAATTTGCCCTAAAAGCATTTTTAAAAAAGTAGATTTTCCACAACCATTTTTTCCCACTATGGCTATACGCTCTCCTTGTAAAATACGAGCCGAAAAATCTCTAAAAAGTATTTTATCTTCTATGCTTTTACTTACCTTTTTAATCTCAAATAACATTTTTTTTCGATTCATTACTTTATCAGTATTAAAATTAAGCGTAGATCTTGAAATTTCAAGTCTTAAGCGTTTTATAGCTCCTGGATTTTTTTTAGCTTCCTCTCGCATTTTTAGAATGCGCTCTTTTCTTCCCTCATTTCTTTTTAGCCTTGCTTTAACACCACGCCTTAACCATTCTTCTTCACTTTTTAATTGCTTCAATAAGGTCTCATGGCTCTTAGTAAGACTTTCTAAAATTTGTGCCTTTCTTTCAAGATAATTTGCATATCCTCCTTTAAAAACACTTAATTTTCCATTTTCAATTTCTACACACTTATCAGCAATAGCATCAATAAAATAACGATCATGTGAAATAAAAATAACACACATTTTAGATTCTTTTAGCAAATCCTCTAAAAAACTCGTCATATAAACATCTAAATGATTTGTTGGTTCATCGAGCAATAAAATATCAGGATTTTTTAATATAAGTATACAAAGCCCTACCCTACGTATTTCACCACCACTTAATGTACACACTAAACGATCAATGTATTTTAATAAATCAAATTCTTTTAAAACACGATTTATCTTAGCTTCTATGTTCCAAGCATCTTTGCTTTCTATTAAAGCCATAATCAAATCCATTTGTTTTAAATATTCTTTATTTTCTGGATTTTTTTCTAATTTTAAATAGAGTTTTTTATACTCTTCTAAAGCGGTATAAATTTCTGAAAGCTCCTGTTTAATAGCATCTCCAACACTTAAATTTGCATGAAAATTTACATTTTGAGAAAGCATTGCGATACTTTTTCCATTTTGTCTTATAACGCGACCACTATCTAAATTTAAAACACCAAAAAGCACCTTTAAAAAAGTGGATTTTCCTTCTCCATTTTTACCAATAATCGCTATTTTTTCACCATCATTAGCACTAAAATTCGCTTCATTTAAAACAATTTTTTCATCAAATCTTTTATTTGCATCAATTAAGTCAATAAGCGCCATTATAATATTTCCTAGAAAAATAAATCAAATATTGAAAATAATAAATTAGAGCCAAATCTCTTTAGCTTGGGCATTAATCTTGTATTTTTTTAACTCTTTAATAATTTCATCTATAAATTCTTTATTGCCAGTATCTAAAAAAATTTCCGGACTACCGCTAGATTTTAATAAAAAATACTTCACATCAAAAGATTTTAAAGTTTGCTTTAAACAAAACACTGAATAGATATCATTTTTGTCTATAATAAGTTGATAATATTTACTTTTTTCTTTTAAATCACTAGTATCAACATCAATATAAAGATTAAATTGCTCTGCCGCAGGAGTGAAATTTTTACTTGGCCATTTAGCGAGTTCTTCTTGCCAAGTAAAATTCTTATTATTATTTTGTTTGTTATCTTTTTCTATATTTGCATTATGAACAATTTCAGGAATAAAATTTGAATTTGCTTTAAATTTATAAATTAATATCAAAACCACTATAAGCAAACTAAGAAACAATACGCTTAAAATGCTTATAGTTAGATATTTTTTTATCATTAAGCCAATTGATCTCTTATGATATCACCTAAGGTGATTTTATCATTATCATTTATCTCATTTAAAACTTCGCGTTCTTTTATTTTGACTAAATTTTTAACACTTAAACGAATTCTATTTCTCTTTTCATCCATGAAAACAATAGCTGCTTCAATTTCATCATCTATTTTTAAATTTTCTAAAGTCGAAATACTAATATCTTCTTTATGAATAAGTGCATCAACATTTTGACTAAGTTCTACAAAAATGCCAAAATCTTTAATATCGCGAATTTTTCCTTTAACAATATCTCCAACTTTATGATTTTTGGAATATTCTTGAACAGGAGACTCACAAAGTTCTTTCATACTAAGAGAAATTTTTTGATTTTCTGTGTCTATTTTGATAATTTTTACTTTAATTTTATCACCGACTTTAAATTTATCTTTACATTTCTCGGTTCTTGACCAAGAAGCATCTTCATTGTGCAATAAGCCCTCAATCATACCAAGATTTACAAATGCCCCAAAAGCAGTTATTAAAGTAACTTCACCTTCCAAAATATCCGATAATTTATATTTTTTCAAAAATTCATCAAAAGGTTTTAAAAGTAAATTTCTTAACGAAACTCTTAAACGTCTTTCTTCAGAATTGATCTCGATAACCTCTACATCAATTTCTTGTCCTTTGCTTATATAATCTTTTGGATTTTTAATATTCTTATCCCAAGAAATTTCACTGATATGCAAAAACCCTTCGATATCATTACCCAAATCTACAAAAGCTCCATAAGGTTCTATATTCGAAACGACAACTTTAATCGTATCACCCACCTCAAGACTATCTTTTATTTCGCTCCAAGGATCAGGCAAGGCTGCTTTAATGGATAAAGAAAGGTGTTTACGTTCTTTATTATAACTTATAACTTTAACTGGAACTTTATCGCCCTCTTTGTAAAAAAGACTTGGATTTACTGGGCCCTTATAAGAAATTTCACTATAGTGAACCAATCCATCAATTCCACCTACATCAACAAACATACCATAGGTGGTGATTTTTTTAACTAAACCCTCAATCACTCCTTGTTCTTGAACGATATTACTGATCAACTCTTTGCGTTTTTTTCTTTCATCGTCTAAAGTTTTCTTTCTAGAAACAATGATGCTTTGTTCTTCATGATCGATTTTAATAATCTTCACTTTAAAGGTTTTACCTAAAACGTTATTACTCTCTTTAAAACCATATTGAGATTTAGGTAAAAAGAATTCAATATCATTGTCATCAATAACGATAAGCCCTCCTTTGTTTTTCCCAACAACTTTAACGTTAAATATATTTTCAGAATCTTCTTCTTTATAATTTTTAATAAATTCAATCGCTTTTTCTTTTCTTAAAGCTTTTTTATGAGATAATAAAGATCTTCCCCCATAATAACCCACTACAGCAACTTTAATCTTATCTCCAGTTTTAAACAATAATTGTCCATCGTTATTTTGAATTTCAGCAAGTGGCAAAATTCCTTCAGATTTTCTACCTATATCAACATAAACTTCATCATTCTTGATCTCTACGATCACTCCCTCCGCCATCGCCTCTTCTTTTGATCTATCAAAAGCATCTAAAAGTTGCCCAAAATCTTCTTCCTCAAGAAAATCATCTAAACCACTTTGAACTTTATTGTTCGCCTCAATCATCACTGTCCTTTAAAATAATTTTTAAATTTCCTCATTCTAAATATTAAAAATTTAGCTTTTGTTAATTTTTCTAAATTGTAGTTTTATTTAGCTTTTAAAAAAATAAAATATTGTGCTTTAATCAACAAAAGTTTTAATTTTAGCAATTACCTTATCTATAATCCAATCTGGAGTGCTAGCACCTGCACTAATTCCACAATGTTTTTTATCTAAAAACCATTCTTTTTTCAATTCTTCTTCTGTCTCAATAAGATAGCTATTTTCACAATGCATTTTTGCTATTAAAAAAAGTTGCTTGGTATTGGCCGAATTCTTACCGCCTACAACCACTACCACATCGCTTTTTGCAGAAAGCTCTTTAATGGCATCTTGATTTTTAAATGTTGCGTCACAAATGGTATTAAAAACCCTAACCTCTTTAACCCTTAGCATTAAAAAATTAACTATTTCCATAAAATGTTCAGGTTTTTTAGTTGTTTGACTTACTACAGCAATCTTATTTGGCAACTTAATATTTTCAAGTTCTTTTTTATCTAAAACAACGTAAGCTTTTGTGCTTACATAGCTTTTTACGCCTTTAACCTCTGGATGATTTTCATCACCAAAAATAACGACTTCATAACCTTCATCACTCATGCGTTCGCAAATTTGCTGAGGCTTTGTTACAAAAGGACACGTTGCGTCAAAAATTTCAATGTTTCTTTTTTTTAGATCAGCCAAATCTTGCTTTGTGATACCATGAGTTCTTATAATAGCTTTTTTTTCATCACTTAATGCATTAATATCCTCTAAAGTTTTCACATTGAAATCTTTTTGCAAACGCAAAATTTCTTCATTGTTGTGTATAAGTGGACCTATAGTCGCAGCATCTTTAATTTGCTCTGCTTTTTTAATTGCTCTTTTTACCCCAAAACAAAAACCATAGTTTTTGGCTAATTCAATAATCAATTTTTACCCCTAATCTTTTTAAAATTTCTATAAAATTTGGAAAAGAAGTTTCAATGCATTCAAAATCATCAATTTCCATTCCGCAAACCATACCCAAAATAGCAAAACTCATAGCAATACGATGATCTTTATAACTTTTTATTTTAGCTTTATTTACTTTTCCACCTTCTATCTTAAAACCATCTTCGAATTCCTCAACCTTAATCCCGCAAAGTTTTAAATTTGAAACTATAGCATGAATTCTATCACTTTCTTTAACCCTAAGTTCCTGTGCATTTTTAAGTATAGAAATTCCATCTGCTAAGGCAAAAGCTATAGCTAAAGCAGGAATTTCATCTATAAGCCACGCTATATTTTCTTTAACTTCAATTCCTTTTAGTTTACTAAAACTCGCTTCAATCTCTCCTATACTTTCAAAATGATTTTGAGTGATTTTTATTTCTATTTTAGCTCCCATTTTTTGTAAAATTTTATAAGCTTCTATGCGAGTAGAATTTAATAAAACATTGCTTATTTTTATTTTTGAATTAGGGATAATTATTGCTGCAAGTACAAAATAAAAGGCTGAAGATGGATCGTTAGGAATTTCAATATCTTGTTCTTGCAAGGGCTCTTTTAAATTTGATATTTCAATTTTTAAACCATCCTTACTTATTTTTAAAGGAGCACCCATTGCTTTTAACATATTCTCACTATGATTTCTACTTAATTTTGGTTCTTTAAATACAGAATTTCCATTTGCATTTAAAGCCGATAAAATCATAGCTGTTTTAACTTGGGCTGATGAAATTTGACTATCATAATTAAAAAAAAATAATTTTTGCCCCTCTATACAAATTGGCGCTAAATTTGCATCCTCTCTGCCGTATATTTTTGCTCCAATATTTTTAAGAGGATTACAAATTCTTTTCATAGGGCGATTATTTAAAGATGCATCTCCACTTAAGACAAAAAAACCAGAAATTCCTGATAAAAATCCTATCATTAAACGCATAAGGGTTCCGGAATTCCCGCAATATAATATATCTTTAGGGGATAAAATTTTTCTAGGCGGAATTATGCTTATATTTGATCCATAAATCTTAATTTCAGCGCCTAGTTTTTTTAAGATTTCAAGCGTATTTAAAGTATCTTGAGCTAAGAGATAATTCTTAGCTTTATTTTCTTTTTTTGTTAAAAGCGAAAAGATCGCGAAACGATGAGAAATGCTTTTATCGGCTGCAATATCTGAAATTTCTAGTTCAAAGCTATCAGATAAAGCATGGATAATCATCTTAATTCAAGACCCATTTCTTTTAACTTCTGTATAATCTTATCCATGCTTTCTACAATTTGATTATCTTCTAAAGTTTTATTCATATCTCTAAAAACGAAGGCTATGGTTAAACTACAAAAATCTTTAAGATTCTCATCACTATATAAATCCACCAACCTAAAATTTTCAAGTATTTCTAAATTTAATTCTTCTATAGCTTTTTTAATGCTCTCATACTCATATCCTTTAGGAACCAATACGCTAAGATCTCTATTTACAGCAGGAAATTTAGAATAATTTTTAGCAACCTTTTTCTCTTCTTTGATGAGATCTAAATTTAATTCACAAACATATGTTTTCATTAAGTCTTTTTCATTTTCTAATTTCAAATGCAAACGACCGATAAAACCTATATTTTTATCATCTATAAATATTTCTGCTTGTTCATAAGGACTTAAAAAACCATAATGAGAAAACTTGAGTTTAAAATCACCTATGATATTTTTAATATCTAAAAGAAAATCATAAAAATTCACTAATCTTGGTTTAGCTTTATTTGCGATTTTAGGCTCTTCCTTATAACCTGAATACACAAAAGCAATTTTATTGATTTCCTCTGTGTCTTTAGAAAAAATAGAACCTGATTCAAAAAGTTTAATGATTTTTTTTGAATTTTTTGTATTTAAACTAACAGCACTTAACAGATGATTTAATAAAGTCGTCCTTAAAGTATTTAACTCATTGGTTATTGGATTTAAAAGTTTTATTTTTACGGTATCAAATCCTAAATTTTCAAGCTCTTCACTATTGTCTAAAACATAATGCAAACTTTCAAAATAGCCATTATTTACAGCATTTTTTCTTAATTCTAAAAGTTTTTTATAAGAAAAATAAGTCGGATTAAGGCGATTTTTTTCCAAAAATTCTAAATTTTTTGAAACTATATTGTTAATCCCTATCATTCTAACGATTTCTTCGCAAATATCCGCTAAATTGCTTATATCTGGTCTGTGCATAGGAACTTCAGCATTTATTAATTTATCATCTAAAAGTATTATTTTAAAACCTAATTTTTTCAAAATATTCAAAATATCATCTTTATCAATATCTTGACCTATGATATTATTAATATGATCAATATTTATAGAGATGGTTAAAAGCTTTTTATCAAGTAAAATTTGCTGAGAGGAGCTATATATACTCAAATTAGAATTTTGCTTAAGAATATTAAGTAAGAAATCCATTCCTAAGTATAATTTAGGCTCGCTCCCCCTAAAGCTTCTATAAAAAATTTTCTCATCTTGTTTTTTATAATTTAATTTTGCATTGGCTATTATATTAGGATCTGTATAATTAGCTTCAATAATTACTAGCTTGGAATTCTCTTTGATTTTATATTCTTCTTCTTGATAAAATCCACTGATGCTTAAAGTTTTATTTTGGCAAGAAATTTTTGTTTCACCTGAACTTTCTTTACTTAAATTTAAAGTGATTTCTTCATTTTCTTTAGCAAAATTGCTTAAATCATAAGCATTAAACAAAACACCCGTTGAATGCATAGCATAATTTAATAAATTTTGTATAGGATTTTTTTCTAAATTTTCAATTTGAGCCAAGCGTAAAGAAATGATCAAATCTAGTTGCAAACCATCTTTAACCTCTATAGCTCTATAATTATAAAAACTATGCAAATCTTTTTGCGCATTAAGACGCAAAACTCTTCCTATACCTAACACATTTTCATTCTCTTTGAAAGATTTAGACTCTTTTAAACTTAAATTAAAAGCTACGGCTAAATCTCGCGCTATTCCATATATACTAAAACAATCTCCTCTATTTGGAGTTAATTCAACTTCAATCAATACATCATTAAAAATTTCATATGAATTTAACTCTTTTCCAAGCTCTAAAGCACCTATGCTTTCGTCTAAAACCATAATGCCTTCATTGGTTTTACCAAAACCTAATTCCAAGCTCGAACAAAGCATACCATGAGAATCCACTCCTCTTAGCTTAGCTTCTTTAATTTCCATTCCATTTGGCATACGAGCACCTTTAAGCGCCACAGCAACATATTGCCCTTGTTCTACATTTTTAGCGCCACATACAATTTGCAAGATCTCATTTCCAACATCTACTTGACAAATGCTGAGTTTATCGGAATTTTCATGTTTTATTTTCTCTTTTACAAAACCCACTACAACTTTATTAGGAGCTTTTAAATTGCAAACTTTATCAACTTCAATGCCTATAGAATTTAACTTAAAAACAATTTCTTCAGCGCTTATACCCCCAAGATCTAACCAATCGCTTAACCAACTTTTAGTAATTATCATCTAAATTGCTCCAATAATCTTAAATCACCTTCAAATAAAGATCTCAAATCAGGAATTTGATGTAAAAGCATAGCAAAACGCTCCACCCCAAGACCAAAGGCATAACCACTTACATTTTTATAACCTATAAAATTAAATACATTAGGATCAACAATTCCACATCCTAAAACCTCTAACCATCCTGTTTGTTTGCATACCCTACAACCACTTCCTTTGCAAAATACGCAAGAAATATCCACTTCAGCCGAAGGTTCAGTGAAAGGAAAAAAACTAGGACGAAAGCGAATTTTTACGTCATCAAACATAAAATGTAAAAAATCTTCTAAAATACTTTTTAAGTGTGCAAAGCTTACTTTTTGTCCTTCTTCTACAACTAGTCCTTCTATTTGATGAAACATTGGAGTATGAGTTATATCAAAATCTCTTCTAAAAACCGCACCAGGTGCTATCATTCTAATAGGAGGTTTTTGGGTTAGCATCGTTCTAATTTGTACTGGTGAAGTTTGAGTCCTCAAAAGTCTTTTATCATCAAAGTAAAAAGTATCTTGCATATCTCTAGCTGGATGAGATTTTGGCAAATTTAAAGCCTCAAAATTATGAAATTCATCCTCGATTAAAGGACCTTTTTCTATACTGAAATTCAAACTTAAAAAATATTCTATGATTTTATCCATAGTGCCCATTACAGGGTGTAAGGCACCTTTTGTTACATTTTCATCAAAATAATTAAAATCAAGCACATCTTGTTTCATTTTTTCTTCAAGTGCAAGATTTTCTAAAATTTCAAATTTAGCCAAATAGGCTTTATTGAAAGCTTCTTTTTCTAAATTTAAAGTAGCAGCTAATTCTTTTTTAGCATCGCCTTCTAAATTTTTAAGCTTTGAAAAACTCTCGGTTAAAACACCTTTTTTACCAAGAACTGAAATTCTAAGTGCCTCTAAATCATTTAAATTATTACACTCTTCAACTTGTTTAATAAAATTTTGCAATTTTTACCCCAATCAAAGTGAAATCTGATTTTAATTTTATTAAAAAGTATTTTAAATTCAGCATAAAAATTAAACTTTTAGAGATATAATTCTAAAAAATTATTAATATTAATACAAGGATAATACATGCAAGAAAAAACAGTTTTTGAACTTATAGTTGAAGGTAAAATTCCATGCAATAAAGTTCTTGAAAATAATGATTTTCTAGCTTTTCACGATATCGCTCCAAAAGCTCCTATTCATGTGCTTATTATTCCAAAAAAACATTTTAAAAATTTTCAAGAATTTGATCCAGAACTTATGGCAAAAATGACAAGCTTCATCCAAGAATTAGCTATATTGCTAAATATTCATGAAAGTGGGTATAAACTGATAACAAATTGTGGAAAAGATAGCGGACAAGAAGTGTTTCATTTGCATTTTCATATGCTTGGAGGTTTTACAACCCCACAAAAGCAATAAATTATTTTACCAAAGGCACCAACATCATCTCATATAATTTATCATAAATTTCATTAGAGCATAGATGTTTTGCTAATTCTAAACCAAAAAGAATAGCTGTTGCAGGACCTGCTGAAGTGATGATATTTTTATTAGCGACTACAGCTTGATTAATACGAGTACCATTAAGTCCAATCTCACAACCTGGATAACAGGTGAATTCATCTTTTAAAACTCCTGCAGCATTTAAAACTATAGGAGATGCACAAATAGCAGCGACAATTTTATTATTATCATGAAGTTTTTTAATGATATTTAAAATTTCGTTTGACTGTTTAAGATTATTCATACCTTCATATCCACCCGCTAAAGCAATAGCGTCAAAATCCATATGCGTAATGTCTTTTAGCAAATAATCAGCCTTAATAATAACATCGTGAGATCCTTTTACAAAAAGATCAGAATTTAAAGAAGCCGTAATCACTTCCAAATCCCCACCCACTTCTTTAGCACGTCTTAAAACATCAACTACGCTTATCAATTCAGTCTCTTCAAATCCTTGTGCCATTGGAACTAAAATTTTTTTACTCATTATCTCTCCTTATTTTATATTTTTGAAATCTTTTTTCTTTTTCTTTAGCTTTTTCACTCATTTGACGATTAAAACCTATAATTAAAAAAATCATAAAAAAGACAAAAAAAGCTACAAAAATAAAATCTAAAATTGACATATATAAGCCTCCTTTAAAAATCCTAACATAATTTTATAAATATTTAAAGAAAAATCAAAGATAATTTTATAGAATTTAAGTTTTTGAGATTATTTTAAGGGGTGATTGACTTTGAATCAGAAAAATATCAGAATTTTTGTATTTCTTGTCATTATAATTTTATGGGCTTATTTTTCTTTTCCTATTGAAATTTTACAAATTAAAAATTCTAATGGAGAAATAAGCTATGGTTATACAGCTAATGCAAATGCTTATTTAAAAAGCTATGGCATCACTCTTTTACTTACTGTTTGTGCCGTTTTTATCGGGATAATTGTTGGCTTTGGTTTAGCTATTTTAAGATTTTTTAATATTAAAGTCTTAAATTTTATTATCGATGAATATATTGATATTATTCGTGGAACCCCTGTTATTTTACAACTTATGATTTTCTCTTTTGTGATTTTAACTTTTATTGATAATCTATACGCAGCTATTTTCGCTTTAGGGTTAAATAGTTCTGCTTATATCGCAGAAATAGTTAGAAGCGGGATTAATAGTATAGACAAAGGACAAATGGAGGCTGCTCGCGCTATGGGACTTAATTATCAAACCTCTATGAAAGAAATTATCCTTCCACAAGCTATAAAAAATATTTTACCTGCCTTAGCGAATGAATTTATTTCTTTATTTAAAGAAACTTCCGTGGTTGGTTTCATCAGTGTTATTGATATTACCATGCAAAGTCAAAGTTTGCAAGCAATTTTTTATAATCCTAAACCTATTATATTTACAGGCTTAATTTATTATATCAGCGTTAAAATTTTCAGTTATTTTGCTAAAAAACTTGAAACTAGGATTAATAAAAATGATTAAAATAAAAAATTTACATAAAAAATATGGTAATTTAGAAGTTTTAAAAAATATCAATACTGAAATTTCACAAGGCGATATTATAGCTATTATAGGGCCAAGCGGGAGTGGAAAAAGTACTTTTTTACGTTGCATCAATAGACTAGAATTAGCCAACAGTGGAGAAATTTTTATCAAGGGTGAAAATATATTAGATCCCAAAACAGACATAAATAAAATACGTCAAAAAGTCAGCATGGTTTTTCAGCATTTTAATCTTTTTGCCAACAAAACCATTATGCAAAATTTATGCCTAGCCCCTGTAAAAACTAAAATTTTAAATCAAGAAGAAGCCATCAAAAAAGCTAGAAATTTACTTAAAAAAGTTGGACTTTGCGATAAAGAAGACGTCATGCCTCACCAACTTTCAGGTGGGCAAAAACAACGCATAGCTATTGCAAGAAGCTTGATGATGAATCCAGATATTATTTTATTTGATGAACCTACTTCAGCACTTGATCCTGAGATGATAGGAGAAGTTTTAAATATTATGAAAGATCTTGCAAAAGAAGGTTTAACTATGCTTGTAGTTACTCATGAAATGGGTTTTGCTAAAAACGTTGCTAATCGAATTTTTTTTATGGATAAAGGAAATATAGCGGTTGATAACACCCCTAAAGAAGTTTTTGAACATCCAAAAAATGAAAGATTAAAAGAATTTTTAAATAAAGTTTTAAATCACTAAATTTAATCAGTCTTGAAAAACAAGACTGACTAGCTCCAGCATTCTGCATTTTTTATATTTAATTTAGAAGCGCTAAAATGAGGATCTTTTTTTGCTTTTTGCTGCGCATTAAAATCTTTCAATGCTTTATTAACAATACCGCCTAAAAGCAATAAAGAAATAATATTTGTCGTTGCCATAAAAGCCATTGTAAGATCTGCTAAACTCCAAGCAAGCTTTAAATTCATTTGTGATCCTATAAATATCATAGCTACAGCACTTATTCTAAACAAATTCATTATAAATTTAGAATTTGTCAAATATTTTACATTGGTTTGTGCATAATAATAATTTCCAATTAATGATGTAATAGCAAAAAGAACAATAGCAATGGTAACAAAATGAACTCCAAATCCTCCATAATATTCCCTCATAGCTTCTTGCACCAAAGGCATACCATCTCCTATATTACTTCCGTGGAAATTTAAATAAGCCATAGAAAAAAGTACTAAAAATCCAGAACTAGTACAAACAACAACATCAATCAATACTGAAAAAGATTGAATAATACCCTGTTTAACGGGATGACTAGTAAGAGCTGCTGCTGCTGCATTTGGAGCAGATCCCATTCCTGCTTCGTTTGAAAAAAGCCCTCTTTTTATCCCTATAACCAAAACCGAACCAGCAAAACCACCAAAAATAGCCTTAAAATCAAAAGCACTCAATAAAACCATATGAATTACAGAAGGAATTTTATCAAAATTAATCAAAACCGCAATGATTGCAAGTAAAATATAAGCCATAGCCATAAAAGGAACAATTACAGAGCTTATTTTACCGATTTTTGTATGATGAGAAAAAAACATCCATGAGCCAAAAATTGTCAAAACAATACCAATAACAATAGGCCAATAACTTGAGGTAAAATCTGTTGGTGAATTTGGATTAAACATATTATAATATATTTTAAAAGCTGATGTCATTGTTTGACTTTGCAAACCATTAAAACCATAAGCATAAGTAATGATTAATATAAAAGCAAAGAAAGATCCAAAAAAATGCGAACCTAAGGCTTTTCTTATATAATAAGCAGGGCCTCCTTTGAAACCACCTGTTTCATCTTTGGATTTATAAATTTGAGCTAAAGTACTTTCTGCAAATGCTGAAGCTCCACCAAAAAATGCCATAATCCACATCCAAAATAAGGCTCCAGCACCGCCTGTTGTAAGCGCATATGAAATTCCTGCGATATTGCCTATCCCAACCCTAGAAGCCGTTGATATCATCAAGGCTTGAAAAGGTGAAATATGCTCTTTAGAACTTTCACCATTTCTTTCAGTTAAAATTGAAAATACGGATTTGAGCATACGAAATTGCACAAAACCTGTTAAAGAACTATAATAAATTCCACAAATAATAAGCAAAATAACCATTATTGTATCTGTATAAGGAGTAATGTATCCTAAATAATTTATAATTTTTTCACTGAATGAAATATTTAAATTTTGCTCTCCCATATATGTCCTTTCATCTTTATTTCAATTTACTTTAACATATTTTTTATGAAAAACACATTTACTTATGAAAAAATATAATGAAAAAATATAAATTTGTTACGCTAAGAAATAAAATGTTGAAAATTTTGTCTTAAAGCCTCATAGGAAACAATGCCAACACTGGTAGCTAAATTTAGGCTTCTTCCACAAGATTTCATTGGAATAGTGATGGCATTTTCCCAATTAATTTGCATAAGCTCCATAGGCAAACCATAACTTTCACTGCCAAAAAATAAAAAATCATTTTCTTTAAATTTAGCGTCAAAATAAGATTTTTTGCTCTTTGTTGTGGCAAAAAAGAAACGATCTTTAAATTTTAAATTTTTATCTAAAAAAAGTTCCAAATTTTCCCAAACTACCGGTTCTAATTTTTCCCAATAATCAAGCCCTGCTCTGCGAACAGCCTTTTGAGAAATATCAAAAACGGTTGGTTTAATAATATGAAGTTTAAAACCAGCATTATAGCACATCCTTCCTATACTCCCTGTATTTTGAGGAATTCTAGGATTAACCAAAACTATATTGAACATTACACTAAAATCCTTGGAATATCTGGATGAAGCCTAACTAAAATTTCATATGAAATTGTATTGAAAAAATCAGCCCAAATATCAGCATCATTAAAGACACAAATTTCCTCGCCACAATCTTCACAAGAAAAACTATCCATTGAGATTTTGCCTAAAATATTTTTATGATTTGCTAAAGTTAAATTGCCTTTTCCATTGTAGCGAAATAACCCATCAGCATAGCCTAAATCATAGGTAGCAATTTTTATTTTTTTATCCGTACTAAAAGATCTTCCATACCCTACACTTTGACCGGAATTTAAAATTCTTTCACTTAATTTATGAGCATAAAGACTTAAAATTTTTTTCAATCTTTCATCTCCATAGCCAAATTGAGCAATTCCTATTCTAAAAAATTCATCTTTAGGAATATCGTGAGCTCTAAACAAAGCCGCTGAATTAAAAGAATGAAAGATTAAATGATTATATTTTTTTTGCGCCAACATTTTAGCTTTAGAAAATTTTTGTTTTTGGATAAAAAAACTTGCATCCATCTCATCAGCACTTGAAAAATGAGTGAATATTCCTTCTAAATTTAATCCTGCTTCATCAATTTTTAAAAAAGCATCTTCTATATTTTCCACAAAAACGCCATTTCTATGCATTCCTGTATCTATCTTAAGATGAATTTTTGTGCCGATTTTATATTCTTTAACCTTAGAAATTTCATTTAAAGCGTATATAAATTGAGAATTTTCATTTCCATTAGGTTTGTGTGAAAGTATTAAAATTTTTTTAAATAAATCTTGAATTTCATAAGCTTCTTTTTCATTTTTAACCGCAACAAAATCAATACCAAATTTTTTAGGGATAGGAGCTAGTATTTTAGCTCCATGCCCATAAGCATTATCTTTAAAAACACAAATTATTTTCGAAGGATCTCCAACTTTTTGGATAATTTGTTTTAAATTATTTTCATATAATTTTTGATTTAGTTTAATAACAGACATAAAATCATTGCTCTGCTAAAATTTTCATTTTTCCTTTATCGTTTAACTTAACATATAAAATTTTATTACCTTTAAATTGATAATTTTTTGTATAATAATCTTCATAAAAAGAAATTCTATACATAATTTCATTATTTAAATTTGGATAAGGGCTGATATTAATATCTGAAAACCGTATCTTTTTGTTCTCTTTGCGAGAAAAAATAGCTTTTTTCATAGAAGCAAATTCTTCAAATTTCATTTTATCAAAACGTTTAAACTCATTTTGGTCGTAAAATCCTAAATAAGAATCTATATTATTATTCGTCCAGGCAGATTTCCAGGCAAAAAGCTCCGCAAATAAAGAAGCAATTTCCTCTTTTTTCCCTCTAATATTATCCTTTTCTTCGGTCATTACAAATACTTTTTTATCTTGAACTACTTTGGCAAATTTTTCAAGATTTTCATTAAACAAAGCGATACAACCCTTTGTTTTAAACTCATCAATTCTAGTGCCATCCAAAGGATAACCATGTATCCAAATTCCACCACCTGTTTTTCCTTGCACTTTATCCAATAAATTTGGATAAGTTGTTGCAAAAGCAAAAGGACCGTAGTAAGGATCGCCTGGATTAAATTTTTTTCCTAGCTCATAAAAACCTACAGGGGTTTTTAAATCGCCCTCAACTTTTTTATCTCCCATTAAACCTGTAATAATTGACTTTTGCTCAAAATCTTTTTTAATTTTTCCATCATCATAAGAATATACGCGAAGAATTTTATCAGTTTTATTCGCAAGAACAATATCGACCTTATCACTATAATATCCAAGAGAAACATTTTTATCTGCTATTTCAGACAGCCAAAAATTTTTATCCATTAACTCTTTTTCAATCTCTACCCCAACGGCATCTAAACCCTGATCTAAATAAATCTTAACTAAGTCAGAAGCTTTTATTATAGATACACCCAAAAAAAATAAAATAAGAAATCTTTTAAACAATATATTTTCCTTAAACTTAAATATTCACATTAATATTTTGCTAGAAATTCTTAAAGTGAGATTATATTGTTTTTTTCTTAAAAAATCATAATTATTAAAAATAAGAATTGAATAATTTTTACAATAAATAATATTTAATTTTTTAAAATATAATTCAAAAAAAACATTTTATTTTAATTTTTAGGGTGTATTTTCATGAAAAAAATATTTTTTATTTTAATTTTTGCCTTAATACTTTTAGTATTGTATTTTATTCTTAACCATAACATTTCAAAAAAAGAACCCAGAATTAATACTTTAAAATCTTTAAATTGTGATTTAAATATTAATGATTGCGCTTATACACTTAAAGATAAACAAATAATTATTTCTCTAAATCCTAAGCCTGTTAAATCTTTACAAAATACTAAATTACTCATTAAAAATCTTGGAACATATGAAAATTTAGAATTGAAAATTTACGGATTAAATATGTTTATGGGGGAAATCAAACCAAAAATTTACCAAATCAATAAAACAGACTATGAAAGCCAATTTATACTTTCTTCTTGCTTTATGCATACGATGCGATTTAGAGCAGAATTGGTAGACAATAACAAAAGCCTATTTTATTTTGATTTTGATTTAAAAAGATAAAAAAGGATTAAAAGGCTAGAAAATCTAGCCTTTATTTTATTTCTTTTTTTTGCCGCTAGCTTTAGCAACAGCTTCTTTAAGGTTTTTACCTACTTTAAATTTTGCAACTTTTGTTGCAGGAACTTTAATAGTTTTTCCAGTGCTCGGAACTCTTGCTTCTCTAGCAGCTCTTTCAGCTGTTGAAAAAGTACCAAAACCTATAAAACTAATACTATCGCCTTTTGCTAATACATCTGTAATTGTAGCAATAACTGCATCAGTAGCAGCCGTAGCATCTTTTTTTGTTAGCCCAGCAGTTTGAGCAACTTGAGAAATAAAATCTGCTTTAGTCATAAAAGCTCCTTTTTTTATTTATTAAAACACCATATTCTAGCATATTAATCCAAGAATATCAAGTATTAAAGTAATTTTTTTTAGCTTTTTTAGCTTTATAAAACTCAAATTCACCGCTGTTATCAATTTCATTACCAATTTTTTCATAAAGCTTGTAATAATATTTTACAAATTCCTTGCATTCTTTTTCTATAGGCATAAAAACTTTATTCTCGATTAAGCAAAAACGATTTAAAAATTCTTTTGCATCCAACTTTAACGTATAATGTTTAGCCAAATCATAATAAATTTGTAAAACAAGCAATTTAAATTTTTCATAAAATTCCAAATTAAAATTAATTTTTAATCTATCTTCAAATTTTAAAACTCCACTTTTAAAAAGTAAAGAAAGATGTATTAAACCTTCGGTATAATAAGGTTGCACCTCATCAACTTTTTGCCAAGCTATAAGAGAAATTGCTCTTTTAATAAGTTCATGAAAAACCGGTAATATAAGCTTTTTATCTTCATGAAAGAAGAAATTTATCAGTCCTCCGGTTGTTGCCTTGTATTCTTCTATATTTTTAAAAAAACCACTTTGATTCATCTTTTTTTCACTATCACTAGCAATAAAAAAGATATGACCAAATTCATGCCCTATGGTTGAAATTTCATAAACACGTTTCCAAATATCCTCTTTAAAAAAAAGAATTTCTCTACCATAATCTAAAAAATCCTTCTCAAAAACCTCACTTGCAATTTTCATAAAAGGTCTACTTAAAGTATTTTCATAAACAAAATTTAAAAATGCAAAAATTTTCTTTCCTGTTACATTGCTTACAAATTCATCATTAGGAACAACCTGTGCAGAGAATAAACCTTTAAGCTCAGCTCCATAAAAAATCATAGGTGTACAAATATAAAGCTGTGTTTTATCTATATTGTTAAGCACTTCTTTTTTTAAATTTTCATCTTCGATATTTATATTTTCATATACTTTTATAAAACTTTCCTTGATTTCATTACTGAATTTTAAAGCATCAAAATCACTTTCATCTTCCAATCTTATATCCCACTCCAAGGCAACGGCATGTGTATAGTGATCTTCATAATACTCCAAAGGATGCCCAACCTGCAAAGGTGACTTAACTTTCATCCAGGCAAATTCTGCTTCTTGCCACGATCCAATGATTTTATCTTCATCCTTTTGGCAAAAAGCATTTTTTAATTTTTCAAAATACTCCACATAAGCTAACTCATCCTCTTCTTTGGCGATATTTTTTAATTTTTCTATCATTTTTTCAAAAGCAAATTCAAGCTTTAATGTTTCATTTTCAAAAAATCTTGCATAAGGAACAAATTTCCATAAATTTCCTATTCTTACAAGCACTCCATAGCTTCTTTCGCAAATTTCTCCTTGAGGGGTGATTTGATATAATTTATTTTTATGTAAAAAATCAATAGCATCATCAAGATTTGGAAATTGTGATGCTAAAATTTTATTATTTTTTTCTATAATTTCTTTAGTCCAAGAAATTTCATAAGAATTTATAACTATTCCTATTTCATGAACTCCTTGAATTAAAATTTCATAGAATTCATTCAATAACTTTTTATCCACAATTTCATCAATAAGTTCTTGATGTTCTTTTTCATAAAATTTTCTAATTTCCTCATAAAATTTATGTTTTAATTCTGCAATTTTTTCTTCTTTTAAAAAATTCTTTTTCCATTCTTGAACTAAATTTTCTTCTTTTAAATCAACCAAACGTCTAAGAATAGCCACAAAAGTACTTTTTTCCTTTTTTAATTCACTAAGATTAAGTAAATGCTCGAAATATCCGTCCCATGAGTCCGAATCCAAAAATTCATAAAAAATATTGATGTTTTCCTTACGTTTTTTTACAAGTTTTGCCACTTCTTTAAAATTATTCATTTTTTAGTTTCCTTTCTTTACTTTATTGAATTATAATTTATTATTTAAAATAAGGAGTAAAAAATGAAAGATATGGGCGAACCAAAACTTAAAATCGTTGCTATGCCTAAAGACACAAACTCAGCAGGTAATATTTTTGGCGGTTGGATCTTATCACAAATTGATACAGCAGGTGTAATAGCAGCAAGAGAACTTTCTCCTGAAAGAGTTGTAACTATTTCTATGGAACAAGTTGTTTTTAAACAACCTGTATTTGTTGGAGATATAATCTCTTGTTATGCAAAAGTAGTAAAAGTTGGAACAACCTCAATACGCGTTGAAGTTGAAGTTATCGCACAAAGAGTGGATGAATTTGGTTCAACTATATGTGTAAATGTAACTTCTGCTACTGTTACTTATGTAAGCGTTGATAGACGAGGAAATAAAAAACCTATAAGTGAAGAACTAAAAAGAATTCATGGCTTTTTAAATGCCTAATTTTGTAAGATAAAGACTTTATCCTTAGAGATTATCAGCATTTATTTAAGCCACCGCTATTATACTTTTTTTCTAAGTAATCCTTAAAAAACTCCCCTCTTGTTTTGGGAGTTTTTTCTGGATGTGATTTTTCCATATGCTCCAAATATTTATCATAACTCGAAAGTCCCACTAAGGGATGAAAAAACCTTTCAGTTTTTTCATAAATTTTCTTAAACTTGTTTAGCATTTAATGAGTTAAGATCAACATAAGGACTTTCTTTTAATGGAATTTTGATTTTTCCTATACAAATTCCTATACAAGAAATGATAACCAGTAAGGTTGTAAGCATAAAGAATATACATAAAACTGCATCTAAAACATTTCCAAACCAAGAATGAGATAAATTAGAAATTTGCCGTTCTTTTTCTTGTATTTGTTTTTCAAATTTTATTTGATTTTCTTGACTTGATTGTTGCTTTTGAGATTTAATTGATGCAATTTCATTTTCTAATTTTTCAATAGCCTTTTTATTCATTTGAGCTGTAGCGATATGGCTAACGGTATTTTGAATTTTTACTCCTTCTTCATAAGGTAATATCTTTTGAATACCTCCATAAAGGGTAGCGATCAATACAAAAGTTGCTGGAGCTAAAGTAACCCAAAGGAATTTCTTTTTGCCCATTTTTGCAAGAATAGCACTCACTAAAAGCAATGACATACCGGCTAACATTTGATTGCTTACTCCAAAAAGTGGCCATAAAGTATAAATTCCTCCATTAGGATCGATAGCTCCTTGATACAAGAAATACCCCCAGCAAGAAACACTGATAATAGTAGCTAATAAACCAGCCCAAACGTTATGGATATTTCCCAAAGGTTTATAAACATTACCTAATATATCTTGAATCATGAACTTAGAAGTTCTAGTTCCTGCATCAACAGCTGTTAAAATAAATAAAGCTTCAAATAAAATCGCAAAATGATACCAAAATCCCATAAATTCAACACCACCAAAAATTTTATGCAAGATTAAAGTCACTCCTAATGCAAATGTTGGCGCCCCACCTGTTCTTGATAGTATAGTTTGCTCACCTATATCTTTAGTTAACTGCGTAATTTCTTCTGGAGTCACCAAAAATCCCCATTCGCTAATCACCTTAGCCGCATGAGCTAAATCAGTACCAATTAAAGCAGAAGAAGAATTAACAGCAAAATAAATTCCAGGATGTAAAATACAAGCACAAATTAAAGCCATAATAGCCACGCCGCTTTCAGCAAGCATAGCGCCATATCCTACAAATAAAGCATGTTCTTCATTTTCTAGCATTTTTGGACTTGTACCGCTTGAAATTAAAGCATGAAAACCACTTATAGCCCCACATGCTATAGTGATAAATAAAAATGGAAAAATAGAACCCGCAAAAACAGGACCAGTTCCATCAAGGTACTGATAATTGATTTTTGGCATTAAAAAATCAGGTGCAACAAATAAAATTGCTAAAGCCATTACAACAATAACACCCATTTTCAAAAAAGTCGCAAGATAATCTCTTGGTGCCAAGAAAAACCAAACTGGCAATAATGAAGAAACAAAACCATAACCCATAATCATAAATGCTAATGTAGGTTGATCAAAAGTAAAAAAATGTGCCAAAGTTGGATTAAGAGAGACATCATGTCCATAATGAATAGAAAGAAGCAATAAAATAAATCCAATAATCGAAGCTTCTCCTACTCTTCCTGGGCGAATAAAACGCATATAAATTCCCATAAATATTGCTATAGGAATAGTCATTGCTATAGTAAATAATCCCCAAGGAGAATTGGCTAAAGATTTCACAACCACCATAGCCAAAATAGCAATGATAATAATCATGATTCCAAAAATAGCAAGCATAGCAACGCCGCCAGTAAATTTTCCCATTTCATCCTTGATCATTTCTCCAAGACTGCGCCCTCTTCTACGCATAGAAATAAAAAGAACTAAAAAATCATGCACAGCTCCAGCTAAAACCCCACCAACTAAAATCCAAATCATAGAAGGCAAATAACCCATTTGAGCTGCTAAAACAGGGCCTACCAAAGGTCCAGCTCCAGCAATAGCAGCAAATTGATGACTGAATAAAACGATTTTATTTGTTGGAACAAAATTTTGTCCATCATTTTCTATTTTAGCTGGAGTAGCTCGATTTTTATCAAGCTCAACAACTTTAAAAGCAATAAAACGTCCATAAAGTCTATATCCTATCATATAAATACAGACGGCTGAAACAACCAAATAGATAGCCGAAACTTTTTCGCCATTTTGCAAAGCCAAATAGCAAAAACAAGCAGCACCCAATAAGGCAATGAAAAACCATAAAATTTTTTTCAACACTTTAGCTCCTTTTTAAAATGAAAAATAAATTATAATAAATAAAATATTAATTTATTTTAAATTATTAAGGAGATGAAAAATATTTTTATAAAATTTAGAGAGTAATTTTGTAGAAAAACCTATAGATTTAAATCTATAGGAAATTTTTTAAAGAAATAAAGAATTCACACTCTCGTTATGATAAACTCGACGTATCACTTCAGCAAAAATTGGAGCCACACTTAACACTTTAATATTTGGAAGTTCTTTTCTTAAAGGAATAGTATCGGTCACCACAAGTTCATCTAAAACACCATTTTCGATTCTATCATAAGCAGGACCACTTAAAACCGCGTGAGTACAGCAAGCCATTACTGATTTTGCCCCTTTATCTTTTAAAACTTCTGCTGCCTTTACAATTGTTCCAGCAGTATCTATAATATCATCTACTAAAACAACTTCTTTGTCTTTTACATCACCGATGATATTCATCACTTCACTTTCATTAGCTCTTTCTCTTCTTTTATCAACTATAACAATATCAAGACCTAAATGCTTAGCCACGCTTCTTGCTCTAGCAATACCACCAATATCAGGACTTGCAATGATAGCATCTTTAAAATTTTTGCTTTTAATGTAATCATTAAAGACTATGCTTCCATAAAGATTGTCTACTGGAATGTCAAAAAAACCTTGAATTTGTCCAGCATGCAAATCTATAGTTGCCACACGGTTAATCCCTGCAGTTTGAATTAAATTTGCAACCAATTTAGCAGTAATAGGAACCCTAGGATTAGCTTTTCTATCTTGTCTTGCATAACCAAAATATGGAACAATAGCCGTAATAGAATTTGCACTTGAGCGTTTTAGCGCATCAGTTAAAATCAAAAGCTCCATAAGATTATCATTTGTTGGAACACAAGTGCTTTGTATTATAAAAACATCTTTTCCTCGAACACTTTCATCAATTTGCACACTAATTTCACCATCGCTAAAACGCTTAATACCTGCATCACTTAAGGGCAAGGAAAGATATTTTGAAATTTGCCTTGCAAATTCTACATTTGCTGAACCTGAAAAAATTTTATAACCTCTCATAAAATAACCTTAATATTTTTAATGATAATAATCAAGAAGTTGATTTTAATAAAACAAATGTTAAAAAATCCTAATATAAACCAGAAAAACTATATTTTACCCTTAAAATCATAAAAAATCGTGATAAAAATTAATTTTAGATTTTTTCATAATAAGTTCCATGCGATGAAAAAACTTTCTTAAAAAAAATATTTTCTGGAACTAAATCCGCATTTCCAATATACAATCTCCCTTTATCTGATAAAATTCTATGAAAACGCTCCATAAGCTTAATCTTTGAATCATAATCAAAATAAATTATCATATTTCTTGAAACTATAATATCAAATTTATTCAATCTTAAAAATTTATCTTCAAAAACATTGCAAAGCTCAAAATTACATCTGCATAATTCTTGTTTATTTATGGTAAAAATTTCTTGATTATCATGAGTAAAAAATCGTCTCTTTTCACTCTCGCTTAAACGATGTAACGTTCTTCCTTGATATTGACCCATTTTTGCTTTTTCAATAACATTTGAATTAATATCAATTCCTGTAATGGATAAATCTTTTATAAAATTTTGGGCTGCCAGTATTGCCATAGAATAAACTTCTTCTCCACTAGAACAAGGTGCACTTAAAATATTAACATGCTTCTCGAGGCTTTTGACATAAAAAATAATCTCTCTCAGTTGAGCCAATTCTCTTAAAAAATAAGTTTCACCTATGGTAATAAAATCTAAAGTATCTTGCTTAAGTTGTCTATTAATTTTAAGTTTGCCCAAAAACTCAGCAAAACTTTTTGCTTGAGTTCCTGAAACAAATTTGGATAACTTTAAAGCTAAGATATTTCTTTTTTCATTTAAATCTATACCGCTGATTTCATTGATGATTTGAATAAACTCGTTTAATTCTGATTCTGTAGGATTAATTTTTTCTTTCATAATCAAAAACCCACCCCTATTCTATAAAATTTATAATTTCTTGTTTGATTTCTTTTAAGCTCATAGGTCTTAAATTAGGATTCATATCTTTTGCTTTTTTAGGCATACCATAAACAATACTGTCCGTTTGATTTTCACACAAACATTTTACTCCAACTTTATATAATTCAAACAAACCTTTAGCTCCATCATCACCCATTCCGGTTAAAATAATTGCAAGAATTTTATTTGTTTTAACCAAAGGAATTGCAGAATGAAATAATAAATCAACACTTGGCTTAAAACTTGTAACAACATCTTTCCAATTTGCTATAAGATTTAAATTTCCTGATAAAGTAGTATTTTTTTGACAAATATAAATTTTATTTGTCAAAACTTCTCTATCATTTAAAGGAGCCACTTTGCTCAAAGCTTCTTTGTCAAACTGATTAATAAATGATGGAATAAAACTAGCACTCATGTGCTGCGCTATAACCACAGCTGTATTTTTTATATCCACATCATTTAAAAGAAACTTTAATTGATTAGGACCTCCCGTAGAAGATCCTATAAGTATAAGCTTCATTTATTTCCTTAAAAATTTTAATATGTTATAAATTGATTAGAAAATTTATTCTATAATTTTAACATATATAAATAAAATAAAAACTTAGTCTGAAATTTATTTTAAAAAGCTATTTTTATATTTAATTATGTTAATATTATTTATCGCAAAGATATTATTACTAGGTTTGTATTATGCTTAAAGAAAAAATTTATATCGCTAGTGATCATGCCGGTTTTGATCTCAAACAAAAAATCTGCACCTATCTTAAAGAAAAAAATATAATCTTTGAAGATCTAGGAACAAATAATGCTCAAAGTTGTGATTATCCCGATTTTGCACATTTATTAGCTTCTAAAATAGACTCGAACTGCTTTGGAATCTTAATTTGTGGAACAGGTATTGGAATTTCTATCACCGCTAATAGACATAAAAATATCCGTTGTGCTTTATGTCATGAAAGCTTGAGTGCAAAATTATCCAGACAGCATAACGATGCAAATGTGTTGGCTTTGGGCGGGAGATTGATTGGATTTGAAATGGCTATTAATATAGTAGAAAATTTTATACAAACTCCATTCGATGGAGATAGACACATAAGAAGAATACAAAAAATCGAGGTGAATTAACAATGTTTACAAATTGGTTTGTTTTAACTATTCTCATATGCGCAACACTTTATCTTGTTGTAATGCTACTCTATTATAAAACTTTATTAAGCAAGGAGAAAAATTCTAAAGACTTTATAAAAACAAATCTTGACGACACAGAGATTATCATTAGAAAACTTCAAGTTCAACTTCAACGTAGTTTAGGCAATATAGATATTTTAACCGAAGAATTAAATAAAATTAAAACCGACTTAAGCTCTTTAAGAACAAGAAATTCTCAATATCGTTTAGAAAATGATAAATTAAGACAAAGAATCAAAGAATTAGAAGCAAAAATCGAGGCATTATTATGAAAAAACTTACCGAAGAAGAAAAAAAATTTTTATCCCAAAGTATACGAGTTGTTCCAAATTTTCCAAAAGAAGGAATTATTTTTAGAGATATTACTACTTTATTAAACAATAAAAAAGCTTTATCTTTTTTACTTGAACATTTAAGCGAACGTTACAAAAGCATGAAATTGGATTTCATAGCTGGAACAGAAAGTCGTGGTTTTATTTTTGCGGCAATGCTTTGCGCAAAACTCAATCTACCTTTTGTGCCAATTAGAAAACCTAATAAACTCCCATCATCTGTTTTTAGCTGTGAATATGAATTAGAATATGGCACAGATAAAATAGAAATTCATCAAGATGCTTTTAAAAATATAAAAAATGCAAAAGTTTTACTCATAGATGATTTAATCGCTACTGGAGGCACAGCTATCGCCTCCTTAGAGCTAATAAAACAAGCAGGGGGCGAGTGTATAGAATCTTGCTTTTTAATCAATTTAAAAGACTTGGGTGGAATGAAAAAATTAGAAAAATATTGCACAGCTTATAGTGTGTTAGATTTTTAAGGAAAACAAATGAAAAAATGGCTTAAATTATTTACTTTTACGGTTTTAATCGCTATTGTAACCTATATTATTTACAACTTTACAAAAAACGATTTTTCTTTAGAAGATTTTATTATAAAAATTTGGAATGAGCACGTTGAAACTTGGGGTTACTTGATACTCTTTTGCTGGAGCATCTTAGAAGGAGAACTTGGACTTATTTTAGCTGGAGTTGCAGCACATGATGGAAAAATGGATGTGATTTTAGCTATTTTTGTAGCAGGGCTTGGAGGATTTGTTGGGGATCAAATTTATTTTTATATTGGAAGATATAATAAAAAATATATTCAAAAGAAACTTCGATCTCAAAGACGAAAATTTGCTGTAGCACATCTTCTTCTACAACGTTTCGGTTGGCCTATTATTTTCATACAACGTTATATGTACGGATTTAGGACAATCATTCCTATGAGTATAGGTATTACAAGATATAGCAGTAAAAAATTTGCTATTATAAATCTTTTGAGTGCATGGATTTGGGCTACCATCACTATACTTTTAGCATGGTATTTTGGCAGCTTAATCCAAACTTTTCTCCACTGGTCAAAAGAATGGATTAAAGAATACTGGTATCTTGCTGCTATTATTATCATTGCCTTTTTATCAGGAATCATTTTCATTTTTAAACGTATAGAAAAAGCAATACTAAAAGAAAGGAGAAAAAAATAATGCAATTTATTTTTGAAGATAAAAAACTAAATTCTATTAAAGCTGATTTTGAAGTTATTTTTATTCAAGATAAAAATTTAAAACCATATAACGAAGAAAAAAATTTTTTCAAATTAAATAATTTTAAAGGCGAAGGTGTGCTATTAGATACAAGAAATTCTAAGCTTTTTGTAGAATTAAAAAGTCTATCTTATGAAAATATCAGACTATGCTTTTTTAATATTTATAAAAATTTAGAAAAACTAAATATTAAAAGTATTAAATTACCTAGTGTTATTGGGGATTGCACTGTAAGAAGTTTTTGTTGTTTAGTAGAAGGTGTGCTATTTGGAGCCTATAATTTTAATAAATATAAAAAAGAAAAACAAACAAGCACGCTTGAAAAAATTATTATCTCAAGTCAGGAATTAAACGATAAAAAATTTGATTTAAGTGAAGCTAAAATAGGTTTAGAACGCGGACAAATTTTAGCCAATGCCGCTAATTTCACAAAAGATATAGTCAATGAAATTCCTGAAATTTATACACCTTTAAAGATGGCTGAAGATGCACAAAAATTAGCCAAAGATCATAAAAATATCTCTTGTAAAGTTTATGATGAAAAATTCCTTATGAAAGAAAAAATGAATGCTTTTTTAGCTGTAAATAAAGCTTCAAACATCCCTCCTCGTTTAATCCATTTAAGCTATAAAGCTAAAAATTCCAAAAAAAGAATAGTCTTTGTAGGAAAAGGTCTTACTTATGATAGCGGTGGTTTAAGCTTAAAACCTTCTGATTATATGGTAACAATGAAAGCTGATAAAAGCGGTGCTGCTGCTGCAATGGGGATCATTAAAGCTGTATCAGAGCTTAATTTAGATCTAGAAATTCATTGCATCTTGGGTGCAACAGAAAATATGATAGGCGGAAACGCTTACAAACCAGATGATGTGTTAATTTCTCGAGAAGGAGTCAGTATAGAAGTAAGAAATACTGACGCAGAGGGTCGTTTAGTATTAGCTGATTGTCTTTCATATGCGCAAGATCTAAAACCCGATCTTTTAATTGACATGGCTACCCTAACAGGTGCGTGTGTGGTGGGTCTTGGAGAATTTACTAGCGGTATCATGGGTAATAATGAAGATTTGCAAAATGAATTTTATCAAAGCTCTAAAAAAAGCGGAGAATACGCAACGATTTTACATTTTAATCCTTATCTTAAAGATCTAATTAAATCCAACATCGCTGATGTTTGCAATGTTGCATCAAGCCGTTATGGCGGTGCGATAACAGCAGGACTTTTCTTGGATAAATTTATACGACAAGAATACAAAGACAAATGGCTCCATCTTGATATAGCAGGACCTGCTTATGTGGAAAAAAATTGGGGATATTCAAATTTTGGTGCTAGCGGTGCTGGTGTTAGAATGTGTGTTAATTTTTTAATTCATCTTTTAAGGAAAAATAAATGAGTCTTTCAGTTGGGATAGTAGGACTTCCAAATGTTGGAAAATCAACAACTTTCAATGCTTTAACTAAAGCACAAAATGCACAAAGTGCTAATTATCCTTTTTGTACAATAGAACCTAATAAAGCGATGGTAGAAGTTCCAGATACTAGACTTAATGAACTTGCAAAAATTATAAATCCAGAAAGGATTATACACTCTTTGATTGAATTTGTAGATATAGCAGGACTCGTAAAAGGAGCCAGCAAAGGCGAAGGCTTGGGAAATAAATTTCTTTCTAACATACGCGAAACTGAAATGATTTTACATATAGTGCGTTGTTTTGATGAAGAAAATATAACCCATGTTGAAGGCAAGGTAGATCCTATAAGAGATATAGAAATTATCAATACCGAGCTTATTTTAGCAGATATTGAGCAACTCAATAAAAAAATAGAAAAGCTTGCCAAAGAAGTTAAATCAAATCAAAAAGGCGCTAAAGAAAACTTAGAACTTGCCAATTTATTATTAGAGCATCTTAACAAAGGCTTGCCAGCTAGTTCTTATCCGGATAGGGAAAATGAATCTTATAAGAATTTAATCAAAGAATTAAGATTGCTTTCTGCAAAAGAAGTCATTTATGGAGCCAATGTTGATGAAGAAGGCATCAGTGAAGATAATCAGTATGTAAAAGATTTAAGAGAATATGCAAAAAAAAATAATCATGAAGTCATAAAGCTTTGTGCAAAAATTGAAGAAGAATTAGTTAGCTTAAGTGATGAAGAAAGTCGCGAATTCTTAAATTCTTTAGGTGTTAGCGAAAGTGGACTTGATCAAATCATACGCACAGCTTTTTCTAAACTTGGACTTATTAGCTATTTTACAGCTGGAGTTATAGAGGTGCGTTCTTGGACTATAAAAAAAGGATGGAAGGCACCAAAAGCAGCAAGTGTTATCCATAATGATTTTGAAAAAGGCTTTATAAAAGCTGAAGTGATTTCTTATCAAGATTATATAGAACATGGTGGAGAAACAAAAGCTAAAGAAGCTGGAAAATTAAGACTTGAAGGAAAAGATTATACTGTAAATGATGGAGATGTGATGCATTTTAGATTTAATGTTTAGATTTCCATCTAAACATTAAATCTTTGGACCAAATTTACTAAATTCTAAGCCCTCTTTAACATCTTCATAGCGTTTAAAATTTGCTATAAACATTTTTGCAAGCTCATTTCTTTTTAAACAATATTCTTCCTTGTTTTTCCAAGTATTAATAGGATTTAAAAGCAAACTATCAATTCCTATAATGTTTTTAGGGATAGCCAAATCAAATACTTCAAAATTTTCAAATTCGCAGTTATTAATACTTCCATCCAAAATCGCATTAATGCAAGATCGAGTAGTCTTAATGCTCATTCTTTGTCCTACTCCATAGCTTCCACCAGTCCAACCAGTATTGACTAAAAAAACATTCACGCTATACTGATCAATTTTTTCTCCTAATAATCTCGCATAGACAGTAGGATGAAGTGGCATAAAAGGTTCACCAAAACAAGCTGAAAATGTAGCTTGAGGCTCTGTAATTCCACGCTCTGTTCCTGCTACTTTTGCAGTATATCCGCTTAAGAAATAATACATGGCTTGTTCTTTGCTTAATTTACTAATAGGAGGTAAAACTCCAAAAGCATCCGCACTTAGAAAAATAATATTTTTAGGATGCCCTGCTTTTAAAGTTGGCTCATGATTTTTGATATGATTTATTGGGTAAGATACCCTTGTATTTTCAGTCTTGGTTGCATCACTATAATCAACGCTTTTATCTTCTTTTAAAACCACATTTTCTAAAAGCGCATTTCTCTTAATGGCTGCATAGATTTCTGGCTCATTTTTAGGATCAAGATTAATAGTTTTTGCATAACAACCCCCTTCAAAATTAAACACACCCTCATCATCCCATCCATGCTCATCATCTCCGATTAGTTTTCTATTAGGATCTGTTGATAAAGTTGTTTTTCCAGTTCCGCTTAATCCAAAAAATAAAGCCACATCTCCTTTTTCTCCAACATTAGCGCTACAATGCATTGAAAGTTTGTTTTCAAGAGGTAACCAGTAATTCATCATAGAAAAAATACCCTTTTTCATTTCTCCACCATACCAAGTTCCGCCAATAACAGCAACATTTTCCTCTATGTTGAACAAAACAAAAACTTCGGAATTTAATCCATCTTTTTTAAACTCATCATTACTGCATTTGCAAGCATTATAAACAATAAATTCGGGATTAAAATTTTCTAATTCTACTTGATTGGGTTCAATAAACATATTTTTTACAAAATGGGCTTGCCAAGCCACTTCAGTTACAAATCTTACAGCTTTTCGACTTTTTAAAGAAGCTCCACAAAAAACATCTTGCACATAAATATCTTTTCCATTGAGTTGTTTTTTAGCTTTATTTAAAAGTTTGTCAAATAAATTTTTTGTTATAGCTTGATTTACCTTACCCCAAGCTATATATTTACTTGAAGGCTCCTGATTGACAAAATATTTATCTTTTGGGCTTCTTCCGGTAAAAATACCCGTATCAACACTAAAAGCACCACTTTGAGTGCATTGTCCTTCTTGATTAATATTTTCATGCTCAAACAATTCTTCATAACTTAAATTATGATAAATTCTACCCGTATTTTCTAAACCCAAATTTTCTATTTTGTTCATTTTTTATCCTTTAATTGTTTTTATAAGTCGCAATCATTTGACCTTCACTAACACTATCACCTACTTTTATATTGATCTTTTCAATCACTCCATCTTTAGGTGCGCTAACTTCAATTTCCATTTTCATTGCTTCTAAAACAGCTACAACTTGACCACTTTTAACTTCAGAATTTTCATCGATATGAATTTTAAAAAGCGCACCTGAAATTGGAGCTTGAATTCCTTGATTAGAATCAATGTTTTGAGTATTATTTTGCACCTTTTTCACACTTTTAATTTCCACTTTATCATCAAACCCAGAACTCACTTCAACAAAGTATTTATTTCCATTAACCTTTACTGTAAAATGATTTTCATCTATATTTTGCTTAGGTGGTGTTGAATCGTTTTTACGTATATTGATTTTAGCTTCTCCTTTTAAAAAACTTATTCCTTTTTCTTTACACGTTGCTACGATAAAAATATTTTCATCATTTACTTCAATATTTTCTTTTTCTAATATGTTTTTAAAATAAGATATTCTTTTTGTTTCATCTTTATCTGCTAAATCAATCGCTAATTCTTTTGTTGGCTCTAATCTAAGTTGCTCTGCTGCAAGTTTTACAACTTCATCATCAGGTTTAACTGGTGTTTTTCCAAAATAACCGAGAACCATTTTACCGTACCCTTCAGCAATTTTTTTCCAAGGACCAAACATGACATTATTGAAAGCTTGTTGAAAATAAAATTGTGAAACAGGAGTTACTGAAGTGCCAAATCCACCTTTTTCAACAACTTCACGCATTGCCTTAATCACCTCTGGAAAACGATCTAAAACATTATTATCTCTCATCATTTGCGTATTGGCAGTTAAAGCCCCGCCTGGCATAGGCGAAAAAGGAATTAAAGGATTAACCTTACCTGCTTCAGGAGGCAAAAAATAATCTTTAAGACAATCTTTTAAAATTTCTTCATATTTTAAAATTTTCTCCTCATCCAAACCACCCAAATCATAATTTTTTCCTTTAAGCGCATGCATCATAGTTAAGATATCAGGCTGTGAAGTGCCTCCGCTAACAGGAGCCGCAGCTAAGTCAATACCGTCAACACCTGCTTCTAAAGCTGCTAAATAACAAACCACACTCACTCCAGCTGTTTCATGAGTATGAAGTCTTACATGGGTATTTGAAGGCAAAATTCTTTTTGCCATTTTAATCGTTTCATAAATTTTATTAGGATTTGAAGTTCCACTTGCATCTTTAAAACAAATGCTATGAAAGGGTATTTCTGAAAGTAAAATTTCTTTCAAAATCTTCTCATAAAACGGCACATCATGAGCCCCACGACATCGTGGAGGTAAATCCATTAAAGTGATACAAATTTCATGTTTTAATCCATATTTAACAATGCATTCTGCGCTAAATTTAAGATTGTTAATATCATTTAAAGCATCAAAATTTCGAATAGTTGTTGTTCCGTGCTTTGCAAAAAGTTTTGCGTGCAATTCCACAAGCTCTCTGCTTCCAGTATCTAGAGCAACAGTATTAACTCCTCTTGCTAAGGTTTGCAAATTAGCATTTTTACCCACAACTGAACGAAATTTATCCATCATATCAAAGGCATTTTCATTAAGATAAAAATATAAACTTTGAAATCTAGCTCCACCGCCAAATTCAAAATGACTAATCCCTGCTTCTTTTGCAGCTTCCAAGGCAGGTAAAAAATCTTTTGTTGAAATTCTGGCTCCATAAACTGATTGAAAGCCATCTCTAAAACTCGTATCCATTACATCTATAAATTTTTTAGCCATGCTTTTTCCTTAGGCATTAATATCAATGTATTATACAAAGAAAATAATAACATTCTACACATAATAAACAATAATAAAATAAAAAATTATTTAATATAAAAAATCAGATTAAAAAGCAAAAAAAAGAATTTATTGAGTAAATTTTTACTCAATAAATTAAAATTGTATATAAAATCCTATAAGTTTTGTTACCAAAACTACCAAAACTGCCAAAGGTGATATAAATCTTACAAAAATATACCAAATTTTAAAAAATATACCTCTCATATAAGGTTTAAATAAAATTTCCAAAGTTTCTTTTTTAATTACAAAGCCAACGAAAATTGCAATTAAAATTCCACCCAAAGGCATAATAATCTTACTAGAAAAACTATCTAATAAATCAAAAAAACTCATCCCTAAAATTTTAAACTGCGTAGCATCTAAAGAAGATAAAATACATAAAATGCCCAAAATATATACAAAAATACCTATTAAAGTTAAAGCTTTTTTGCGACTCATTTTAAAGGTATTAATCAAATAAAAAGCTGAAGGTTCTATCATGGAAACAGCTGAAGTAATACCGGCAAACACCAAAGAAATAAAAAAGGCTGCCCCAAAAATATGTCCAACTAAACCAAGTTTTTCAAACAAAGTAGCCAAGGAAACAAAAACAAAACCTGGGCCTTGTTGATTAGGATCATATCCAAATTCAAAAATAAAGGTAAAAACAACAAGACCCATTAAAAGCCCTGCCAAAAGATTGATAAAAATAATATTTAAAGTACTTGTGATGAAATTAGTTCGATCTGGCAAGCTTGCAGAATAAGTGATAATAGTTCCAACCCCTAAAGATAAACTAAAAAAGGCAAGCCCTAAAGCTTCAAGGGTGTTTGAAATATTGATTTTATGAAAATCAGGAATAAAAAGGAATTTTAAAGCTAAGACAAATCCATCTTTACTCATTGCATAAATAAGCATTAAAATTAATAAAATAAACAAAGAAGGCATCATCCAAACATTCCATCTTTCAATACCATTTTTAATGCCTTTAGAAACAATATAAAAAATAACAAAAAACACTAAAGTAAAGCAAATAAATTGACTTAAAAAATCATGAGCAGTAAGATTTTCAAATTCGATTTTGCTTAGCTCTAAGCTATTTGGCAATTGTCCAATCACGCTCAAATAAGCATATTTTACCACCCATCCGATCACCAAAGCATAAAAAGATACAATTAAAATTGAACCTATCATGGTAAAACCTACAAAAGACCAAGCTTTTTTATATTTAGGCGCTAATTTTTTATAAGCATTAACTGGATCTTTTTCGCTGATTTTTCCAATACTTAATTCTGCTAAAAAAATAACAAAACCCACCCCTAAAGTTAAAATAATATAAAGCAAAATAAATGCAGATCCTCCACTTTGTCCTACAAGAGTTGGAAATTTCCATGCATTACCCAAGCCTACAGCCGAACCTGCAACAGCCAAAATAAAACCTATTTTTGAAAATTTAGAGCTCAAAATACAACCTTAAAATATATTTTAAAACGCTTATTAAAGCAAAAAAAGTTTTAATCTTTTATGAAAGAATATAAATTTACATAATTATTTCAATAAAAATAAAGATAAAACATGATAGCATTTCGGAATTAATTTAAATCTTTAATTAGGTATCAAGTAGGGATACGCAAGCCGAAAGTATTTAATCTCAAAGATTTAAGATAAAAAATTTTATAATATAAAGGTATTTTATTATGAAAAAAATATTTTTTCTATTTTTAGCTTTTTCAGCGGTAGCTTTTGCAGCTGAAACAAATAATTTGGTAGAACAAGAGGCTATGAATACATGGATTAAAGCTTTTTCAGTTTTAGCTGCCGGTTTAGGATTAGGTGTTGCCGCACTTGGTGGCGCTATCGGTATGGGAAATACAGCTGCAGCAACTATAGCAGGAACAGCTAGAAACCCGGGTCTTGGACCAAAATTAATGACTACAATGTTTATTGCTTTAGCTATGATTGAAGCGCAAGTAATTTATGCACTTGTTATTGCTCTTATAGCGCTTTATGCAAACCCTTTTATAAAATTTATTCCTGCATCTTAAAAAATAAAAGCCCTATTTTGGGCTTTTGTGCGGTTATGGTGGAACTGGTAGACACGCCATCTTGAGGGGGTGGTGCGCTCAGCGTGTGCGAGTTCAAATCTCGCTAACCGCACCATTTATTTTATTTTTCACTTCTTTTGATTTTTTTTAATTCTTTTTATCTTACTATAAAATAGGCTTTTGATAAGTGATGGATTATTTTGGATTATCTTTAATTTATTTTAATTTATTATACTTTACAAATATTTTTTATTGACTTTGTTATTGACTTTATTAAATTTTATTATTGACCTTATTGACCTAAAGGAATAAAAGTGCTAAATGATACTAAAATAAAAGCTTTAAAAGCTAAAGATAAAAAATACTATATTGCTGATTTTGATAATTTGCTTCTTTGTATTTACCCAAGTGGTAAAAAAACTTTTATGTTTAATTATAAATGTCCTAAAACTCTAAAATACAAAAGGATAACTTTAGGAGAATACCCTACTCTAAGTCTTGCAAATGCAAGAAGTCAAAAAGATAAATTAAAGATTAATCTAATAGATAATGAAAGCATACATGAAAAAACCGACATCACATTTAAACATTTGGCACTTGAAAAAATGGAGCTTAAAAAATTAGAACTAAGCGAAAAAACTTATAAAAGCTATATGAGTTATTTACGAAGATTTGCTTTTGGAATTTATGGAGATATTGTATTAGACAAACTCCAAATCAAAGATATTTTAAAAAGTTTTGAAAAATTTAGAAAAGAAAATATAAAAGAAGGTGCGGATAAATTTTTTACTCTTTTAAATGAAATTTTTAGATATGGAGTAATGAAAGAATATATTAAAAATAATCCTATGGTAAATTTAAATAGAAAAGATCTGCTTATAAATAAAGCAAGTAAAAATCATGCCACTATCTTAGAAATTAAAGAAATTAAAACGTTAGTAAATGATATAGTTAATTATAAAGGTTTTATTAATGTCAAAATTGCAGCCATGTTTTCTCTACTTACAGCACAAAGAAGTTTTAGTATAAGAAGTTCAAAATGGGAAGATATTGACCTAGAAAATGGCATGTGGTATATACCGCAAGAGGATATGAAAATGAGAAGAGCACATACTATACCTTTAAATTCTCAATGTGTATATATGCTTAAAAAATATAAAGAAATGAGTGTTGATACTGGATATTTATTTTATAGCTTAAGAAGCAAAAGTGAAATTATAAGTGATAATACAATTAGATCTATGTTTAGAAGAATGGGGTATTCAAATGATGACTTTACCCCGCATGGTTTTCGTGCTATGTTTAGCACTCTAGCACATGAAAATAGAGATAAACATGGTATGAGTAGCGATATTATAGAACTATGTTTAGCTCATGTAGAAAAAAATAAGATTAAAGCCGCATACAACCATGCTTTAAATTTAAAAGAAAAAACCATTCTTATGCAGTGGTGGGGAGATTATTTAAATGAGATTGCAGATTTAAATCGACAAGTCCGAAATCTTTTTTTATAAAATTTTCAATATCTTGTTTTGGATATAATCCTGGACAATTTCTATGTTGCTTAAACTCTCTAAATTTACCTTGTTTCGCATATTTATGAACTATAGGTTCTTTTACATTTAAAATTTTTGCCACTTCTTTTCTAGTATAATAATCTCCAATATCAAGTTTAATCATGTTTTTCTCCTTTCTCTAAATCAAAACCTAATTTTGCAATGATTGCTTTTTGCTCTTCATAAACTAAAAAATTAGAAATCAATACTAAAACATCACCGAAACAAAAGCGATTATAGCTCGTGCTTTGTTCTAGTATCTTGATCTCTAAATTATCACTTGATTTTTCAAGTGAAGCAGTTATTTTCCAATTTTTTTCGATAATTTTTGACACCTCATCTTTTGCCCCTTGCGTAAAAACTTTATCATCTCTTAGAAGTAGCATTTCTTTTATGCTTTGTTCTAATAACTCCCTTGTATTTGCCAACTCTTTTTCTAAAGTCAGTCTTGCTTTTTTATATTCATTAAATTCTTTCATGTTTTTTCCTTTTTATATTTTTATTTTTCCATACTAAATAAACATTCCTTTATTGTTAAGCCATAAATTTTTACAATTAAAGGAATAACAGCGTTACCTAAAGCCTTAATTGCGTCCAAAACTTTGGGTAACCCATCATCTGTTCGTATATCGACACAATCAATTTCATAATCTTTTTCATATCTTCTTTTTCTATACAAGCTATATAAGGATATAATCTCTTTTGATGGCATTTGTGGCTTTTCATTTGAGTAGAAATAGAAAAATTCTTTATGCAAAAAGCGTCCGATGCTAAGGGAGTCGGTAGAAAAATATTCTTTATTCCAACAAATAATATAAGCTCGTTCTCTTTTATGCGCGTATCCAAAGGACTTAGCACATAGTATTTGCCACCAACAATCATACCCGATTGCTTGAAGCTCTTTTGTAAATTCTTCTCTAATATTATCTCGCCGAATAAGTTCTGAACTATTTTCAAACAAAATAAATTTTGGTTTTGTAAATTTGATGATTCTAACAACCTCATAAAATAATCCGCTCCTTTCTCCATTAAGTCCTTTTTTCCGTCCGGCTATACTTAAATCTTGGCAAGGAAAACCAGCTGTAATTAAATCAATTTCTATATTCTTAAAATCTTTTTCATTAAGATACTTAACATCTTCAAAGACACAGCTTTGATTAAAATTTTGTCTTAAGATTTTTTGACAATAAGGATCGCATTCACAAAAATATAAAGTTTTAAATAACTCATTATCTGCCATTTGTAAACCTAAAGCAAAACCACCAATACCACTAAATAAATCTAAGTGATTAATAACACTCATTCTAAAAGCTCCTCGTTTTCTTTGTTAAATTCCCCTTGTTTTTCAAGCTCGTTAAGCTCTTGTTCTAGTTTTTCCATTTTGCATTCCTTTCAATAAATTTTCTAGTTTTTCTATGCCACGTTCTAAGACTTCTTGCTCTTCCTTTGTTCTTGCTTTGCTTTCTTGTATATTTTTAGCTTCTATAGCATAAAATACAAAGTCTATACGCTTATAAAAGTCTAGTTTGGTTTTATAAAGTTCTCTTAGTCTTTTTAAAATATTTTCTTTTTGTCTTTGAAATTCAGCTATTAAAAAAGCACTATTATAAAAAAAACAAAGTTTTCTTTCTTTTTCATGTCCTACTATTCGAACATCAATTAAGCATTTATTTAAATCGCCCTCTAAAACAAGTTTTGCTAAATCATTAGCTTCTAAGATCCACGTTACACTCATTTAGCACCTCATAGTATAGGTTTTGCTTAATTCTCTGGTGATTTTTTCTACTTTAAAAGCGGCTTCGATTTCATTATCGCAAGCAGGACACATTCCTTGTAAAGTTACACTTTGCCCTGCTTCTGCGGTGCAAGTTTGCAAATGAAAACCATTACTTACAGCAAAGACAAGATGGCAATGTTCGCATTCTAAAAATCCTTTAAAAATAATTTTTGTTTTCATCATTTCTCCTTAACTTGCTAAAGCATAAGGTTTGAAGACCTTAGCCCAACGTGGATTATTTAAATATTTAGTTTGTTCTAATATCACTTCTATATTAAAATGCCAAATTCCAATCATTCTTAAATAATCTTGCATAAAATCAAAGGCTTCATTGACATCGCTTTCTATACAATCTAAAAATTTATTTTTAAGCCTAAATCTTAGCTCCAATCTTTTCCATCTTGTAAATTCTGGCTTTAATTTCTCTTTGTGATAGTAAGTCTGTTTTTCGTATTTATCATAGATTAAAACACGTTTTAGATTGTAGTATTTGCTTTTGGGTGAATTGACATAAATACTTGTTTTATAAGCGTGAATCTCTCCATCGATTTTAAGTTTTTTAAATCTGTTAGCATGTTCGTATTCTCTTGCTTTAGATACTGCTAAATTATCATCAAAATCACAAGCGATATCTACGCTATAAGCTTTAAATCGCTTGATCATTTTACTTAGGATTTTCCACACCTCAGATTCTATTTGTTTGCTTGGTTGGTAAAGCCCATTAAATTGAACTTCTATATAAAAATCTTTTGATTTTTTATTCTTTTTAGATAACTCAAAACAATCTTTTGAGTGATTAAGGATAATCATCGTATTTGAAAGACTTTTATTTCTTGGCTTTAAGTTAATATAACGCACCTTAAAAGGATAACGTTTATCGTTTGTTTTTAGACTTTTAAATTTTTCTTTTACAAATTCATCGATACTTTTGTTTCTTGTTGTACTTCGCATTTTTTCAAACAATCCCCACTTTTTAAGGTATTTGTAAAAGGTTGTTTTTGGGATAACAAAGTGGAAGCTATCGTATCCTGTGCTGTATTGCATAAAATATCCTTTTCAAATCCTTTTTTCATTATAAAGCCATTGCTACTTATCTTTACAAGTGCATAGCCACGCATTGCTAATTTTTCTATAACCTTTGCCATTTGTGCTTTTCTCAAAGCATCATTGTCTTTTTGTAAGGGCTTAAAACTCATTTATTTCCTTTTTTTTAGACATTAAATAAGTGTTTAAGGTTTGTGAAAATGTCCTAAACACTGTTATTTAATGGGATTTGTTGTTAAATTTGTTTTCTTTTGTTAAGCCTAAATTCTAAGAGTTCAAAAGCAAACTTTCCTAAATCTTCATTTGTTTGCTTGATTTTAGTTTGCAATTCTTTTATGGTTGTTTCTAGCCATAGGTAAAGCTCTAAATCTTTAAAAACAAATAAATCGTATTTAGCAAATTCTGTTTTTAATCTCTCATAATTTTCTTCTGATATATTTTTAAGCTTAAAAAGCTTTGCCTTAGTCTTTTTGTGCTTTTGTTTTTCTATTAAAAGCTGATATTTCAAAGCTTTTATTTCGTTTTCTAGATGTTGCATTTAACTTCCTTTTTTGGTTTATAGATACTTGATAAGCTTCTCAAATATGTTTTAATAATAAATTATAACTTATTTAAGAAATAAAGTCAATATATTTTTATATATTTTATAAGTTTTTAGTAGAAAATTTATTTATTAAAGAAGTGATTATTTAGAAATATCCTTTATAATCTCTTTCAATAGATTAAATTGCTTAAGCTGTTTCTTAAGCTCTAAGGTCTCTAAATATAAATTAATGGCTACTTCTATTGTTTTGCTTATTTCACCAGTAGAAGCATTTTTATTTAAAGTGGCTTCGCTATATCCAATCTTTTCTCCAAGTTGTTTATAGGTAAGTCCTAGTTCTTTACAGGTTTTCTTGATAAGATTATCATTTTTTGCCATTAATTATCCTTTTCTCAAAAAACAAATTCTACCAAAACATACTTAAGTTTTAACTATCATTCAAAGCTTTTATTTCGTTTTCTAGGTATGGTTCGTTACTCATTTTTATTTCCTTTACTAATCATCAATGCTATATAAGCAAGTAAAACCACCTGTAAAACTTCTAAAATTTCACTCATTTTAAACTCCTTATGCTAAAATAAGAGTAGGCATAATGTTAAAGGTGGGGCAAAAGCCCCTTAGTTAAATCCAAGTTTGGATTATTTTTGAGATTAGATAAACAAGTATTGCGACTTTGATTAAAAAATCTAACCTTTGCATTATGCTTACTCCTTTCTTTATATATTTATAAATGCTAATTTTCTTAACATTTATAATTAAATTATACAAAGTATCTTATTAATTGATGCTTAAAATTGATAATTATTTTTGCGTTTTGGTAGAATTTTTGTTAAGTTATTTAACAATTAAATATTCTTGAAAATAGTTTTAATCGTTTCCCAATCTTTAAGTTGTTTTTTAAGTTCTATAGTTTCTTTTAATAAATTTATAGCAGCGGAAGTTTGCTCACTAATCTTTCCACTTGCAATAGTAGCCCTTAAACTCGGCTCACTCCAGCCTAATTTTTGTGCTAAATCTTTATAAGTAAAATTATTTTCCTTGCAAAATTCCTTAATTTCCTGTGCTGTCATTTAAAACCTTTCTCAAAAAACAAATTCTACCAAAACATACTTAAGTTTTAACTATCATTCAAAGCTTTTATTTCGTTTTCTAGGTATGGTTCGTTACTCATTTTTTACTCCTTAGTTTAAAAACAACTATTAAAAGTAAAACTGCTATAATCAAGTCCAAAATCACGTCTAAAACTTCCATTTTTTACCTTTCTTTTGTAAAATTGAAGTAGGAGTAAAACTTATTTTTACCTGTGGGGCTTTAAGCCCCTTGACTTATCTTTTTACCATTTTGTAAAGTAGATAAATCGTAATCAACTTAACGATGGCGGTCGTTAAATTAATCACACAGATAAAAACTTCCATTAGTTTTACTCCTTTCTTTTATTTCAAAAGTAATTTATTTTTACTTTTGATAACACAATTATAACATAATAATTACTAATTGTCAAGGTTATAATAATTTATTTTTATTTTTTGTAGATAAAGAAGTAATTTAAATTTACTTTGTGGATTAATTTTCGTTAATCCACGCTTTAAAGTCTTTTTTGATAGCTTCTGCTTTTTCTAATTTTGCTTCTAGTTCAAAAATTTTTTTAAGCATATTGATAGCGTGTGCCATTTGAAAACTTATTTTTTCTGTAGAAATGGCATTTTTTACTGCACCTTCTCCAAAGCCGATTAGCTCTGCTAACTCTTTATAAGTTAAATTTCTTTCCTTGCAAAAATCCTTAATTTCTTGCGCTGTCATTTTTACCCCTTGATTAGAAAAACTTATTAGCCAAAGAAAAAGCTAAGCTTATACTTTGTTTTATAGCTTCTTCATCTGCTAATTTTATACTATCTCTAAGTTTATCACCTAAAGTTTTATTATTTTGTAATGTTTTTGGGATTGATTTTAAAATTTCTAAAGATTTAAGAGTTAATCTTACACCAAAAAAACACTCAAATCCTAAAGTTTTTACCTCTTCATTAAAACTTATAAAATCAAAATCTCTTAATGCTATAATCGTTTCATAGACAAATTTTACATCTTCTTTGGTTGCATCACTATCCTTGATAAGGTCTTTTAAAATATAAATATCTTTTTTTATAGGAAAGCTTTCGAGTAAAATAGCTAATACCTTTGCACTATAAAAATCAAATTTTTCTATATTGCTTTGCATTATATCACCTCTTTTCTTTTTCCTCGCAAACAAAATAAACTTTTACATTCTTATTTTTATTGATTAAAAGAATTTGTTCGTGTAAATTTTCAAAAGGACTTTCTAAATTGTCATAAAATTTCAATCCACATACAGGACAATTTTTAATACTATTGTGAGTATCTATAATGATTTGCGTTTCACAATTTTTGCACTCTAATTTAAACTTTTTTATCTTAGCGATTTCTTGTTCCATCACATTCCTTTTTACAAACAAAATAAAATTCTGCATTTTTATTTTTAGTAACACTTTTGAACAATTCAGTTAAAATTTCAAAGGGATTATATCCTAAATTTTCATCTATAAACTTTATTCCACATTGCGGACAAGTTTTAATAACATTGCCTATTTTTGTAATGATTTTTGTGTCGCAATTTTTACATTTTATTTTTAATTCTGTGATTTTTTTTAAATTCTTATCCATATTTAAACCTTATTTTATTAGCTCAAAAATATAACTAATGGTATTTTTTAAAATTTCATTATTCGTTTTGTGGGAAAAATTTAAAATCCTATCTGCTAAACTTTCCCTACTTTGGATACTTTTTGGTGTGGCTCTTAATACACTTAAACCTTTAGCACTCAATCTAACTCCTAAAAATGCACTTGGACTTATTGTTTTTGTTTCTATTTTTATAAGTTCTAATTCTTCAAGGTATAAAATACTATGATAATATATTTTATCTAAGCCTGTAGTATTTTTTTCAAGTATAAGATCTGAAACTACAATATCACTCTTAAGTGGAAAATTTTCAAGTAAGATTTTAAAAACACGACCGACGCATATATCAAAATGTTCTAAATTATCCATAATTTTACTTTTTTCAAATTTTACAAAAATTAATTTTATCAAAATTTTTAAGCAAATAAACTTCTCTCTATGTGTTTAAACATCACCTCATTTGCACTTTTGAAAAATTCTTTTTTAATCTCAAAGCCGTATGCTTTTCTATTTAAATTCACAGCAGCTAAAAGAGTGCTTCCACTACCTGCACACGGATCGATAACCACATCTTCTGTATCTGTAAAAATACTTATAAGTCTTTCTAAAAGCTTTACCGGTTTTTGTGTAGGATGGATTTTTGGAATGTCATCATCTTTGATCCAATCCATACAATTATAAATCATCTTACCGTCGTTGTTAAATTTTGGCAATTTTTCCCTATAAAGGATTAAAGCATATTCACAATTTCCAACGATTCTCATATTTGCTTTTAAAACTTGAGATGAGCTTTGTTTTCTAAAGACTAGATTTATATAATGATTAAAGCCATATTTTTTGGCTACGTCTATAAGCATAGCTTGTTGCTCGAAAGAACAAAAGACAATCATACAAGGACTTTTACCACATTCTTTGGGTTCTTTTATAAGCATTTTAGAACAAAAATGCATGAATTCACTTACTCTAAAATCATTATCTGTATCAAAAAAAGCTTTATTTGCTTTTTTGCTTTCTCCATTTTTATGATCCCCATTGATATACCATTCAGGACTTGATGCATAAGCGTTGTTTCCTAAGTTATAAGGAATATCAGCAATGACTAGCTGTGCTTTGGGTATATTGTATCTTTTGAAATTTTGAAAATGATCGTTATATAATTGTGGTTTAAACATTCTATTTTCCTTTTTTTATTTCATCACATCAGTTTTAAAAACAGCTAAGTTTCTTTAACCTGCTTTTAAAATGGACTTTAATACTGCGATTTGCCCCTTGCCTGTTATCTTGGTTGTGCTTACAAGGCGATCGCCTTTTATTGTGCTTATAGTGGTTTCACTTACTTTAAAAAGTCCTTGTTCGATGTATTTTTGGTAAGGTTTATTGTCGTTCATTAGAAAGCCTTTTTCACGTAAAATTTTAAAAAGTCTTTTTTCTCCAATTTCTAAGTGATTTTTTTCATGTAAAATTTTTGCATAATCTCTTATTAAAATTGCATCATTGCTATCTTTTATGCGATTTGCAAAGTGAATTAAGGGTGCGTTTTGTTCGGCTTTTTCTTTTAAAGTTTTGTTTTCAAGCTCTAATCTTTGAGCTTCCAATGCAAATTTTCCGGCCTCTAGTAAAGCTTCGGCGTAAGTTTGTGGAACTTTTAAATTTTGTTTTTTGATTTCATTTTCTAAGTATTCTAATCTATCGATTATTTTTGCTCTTAGCTCCACACTATAACCACTCACTAAAATCAATACTTCTCTTTTTGGTAAGCGGTAACACTTGTAAAACTGCTTATTTTGTGGGTTTTGGTAGGTGTCCTCAAATTTGGAGACACCCCCTTCAACCACTTTTTCTAAGTAAGTTTCTATATCTCTTGTAACGTTAAAGTGTTCTTTTCCTGTAAGCTCTGCGATTTCTAAAGATGTTAAGCTTATTTCTTTGTTTTTATCTTTTTTAAAAAGTTCTAAATTCATTTTTTATCTCCTTTTTAGTGTTTAAATGGAGGCTTAAAAAGAAATTTAAAGAATTTTGCAATGCACACACTAACTAAAGGAATAAAAAAATTAGGAGAATTCTCATAAGCCCCCATTTAAACACTAAGCCAAAACTTAAGACCTGCATTCGAAGTTAAATAACTTCTGGAATTTTGGCGATTAACAAAGACTTTTTTAAGTCCCACTTTCCCAGCCGTCGCCCTGGAGTGTAATAAGTAAAAGAACGCACTAGCTTTTTAAAAGCTAGTGTAGAAGAATCTTTATAAGCTTTTGGCGATAAACGCAACTTGATTAAAAACCCTTTAAGCACACTTTAAAATGTGCTTAATGAGGCTTTTACGCTGCCTCAATTTCTTCTAGTAAAGCTTTAATCTGTGTAATAGCTCTTTCGTGAGCTTCCTTGAAAGTTACATTTTTTTTATACTCATCCTTTAAAGCTTCAATTCTTTGAATCAATCTCTCATCATCTCTTATGCCAAGTTTTAAAAGTGCGATTTCTACTTTTGAATTACGCTTGGTTGGAGTAGTAAGCCATACGTATAAGGTTCTGTCTTTAAGATCTAGTTTCTTTTCTATCTCGACTATGGTTTTAACATCTAAAATTTGTTTGATTTTTTCTTCTAATTTCATTTTGTCATCCTTAAAGAAATAATAGTTTTTTCAAAAAGTCCATCGCTAATCGCTTCTATGCTTACCTCATCGTTTTGATGTAAAAAATTAAGTGCTTTTTCAAATGTTTCATCGCTAAAATTGAAACATTTTCTAAGTTCTTCTTTTTCTTCTGTTTTTCTAAAACTCAAAACATCTAAAATTGATTTTGCTTCTATCATTTGCTAACTCCTTGTTTTGGTATTTCTTAAGACTGGTTTATTTGTCCTTTTTATAGTGATTAAACGCTAAAGCCGTTAAAAAACCTACTACAAAAAAACAAGCTAAAATTACATCTTGCATTTTCTACCTTTTTTATCTACTTTAAAGGCTCCTTTAACTACACTTTAATTCACACAAAAAACAAAGGAGCCATCAAAATGGACAATTTAGAACAAAAAATAGCCAAACTCGAACAAAGAATTTCTTTACTTGAAGATTGCTTTCTGCATTTTGGCAATAAAGCATTTGAATAAATTAACAATCTTCGTTATTTAAGAGATGATCAAAAACAAATCCTCTCTTTGGCCATAGACCTTATTTGTGAAACCACAAAAAAAGAATTTGATTCTAATCATGTGTTACTTGATCTAAATTCGACCAAGGTAAAAGCTGATAACTCTTAAAGCTTATTGATATAGTAGTGCTTAGCATATTTGCGCTACTACATATAAGCATTTCAAATGCCTTATTTACATCTTTAACTCCTTTTTTCATAGCTATTACTTCTAATTCTTCAACTATTTTTTCATCTAACTCAAAAGCAACGACATCTTTAGTCTGACCTGTAATTTCCACATAATAAAACTTCCACATTCGTTTAACACAAGCTTCCAATATTCCTTCTTTAGTTACACCATAAGCAATAGCTACCAATTCTAATCTTTGAGCTAAAACTGCATTGATATAAATAGTTCTAGTTTTATTTTTTTGATGTAATCTTTCATTTTCTGATTTTTTGCGTAACTTTTTAAAAAAAGGTAAAACCATATCTATAGATATAGATAAAAAATTTTTTAACCCTTTATCTTGTTCTAAAACATTATTTTGATAACCTGTTGTGGTTGGTATTGGCTCTAGCTTATTCATGCTAGATAATATTGATTGGATGATTCGCATTTTATTTCCTTTGAGTGCAACTTTTGTTTTTAATTTAAAACAATTTGCAATTAACTTTTTTAAATTGTTGGTGTTATTATATAGTTATTTTATTTATATGTCAAGTATAAAAATAAATATTTTAGCTATATATTTTTATGATACAATTTCTAAAAACATTAAAAAGGAACTAAAATGAAAGAAAATATTTCATACGAAAACTATGAAAAGAATTTGAAACTACAGCTTGAAAGCAAAAGAAAGGATTTGGATATTCAATTAACAAGTGTAATTCCTGGGCAATTTCAAACTATAAAATTATACATGTGGCTTTGCACTCTTATAATAGCTGGCAATATTACTATACTTAATAGTTATATCAAAATAACCCACATAAGTATATTTGTTATTATTCTCTTTGGTGGTTCAATTGCATCTTTAGGATACTCTGTCTTCTTTTCCTTAATTGCATTAAAAAGTAATAACATGATAGCTTTTCCACAAGATCAGTATGAAAAGATGTCTAAATTAAATTCTGACAATTTAGAACATACAAATGGAATTAATGCCATGATATCTTCTGTATTAGATGCTTTTAATAAAAACAACAAAATCATTAACAATATGAGTGAAGATATCAATAAAATTTACATCACTCTTATTATTGGAGCTATTGTATCTTTTTTTGCTATAATAGCAAGTGGCACACAAATTGTAACAGGAGAAATAATTATGTCAGATAATAAAGAAAAAATAGTAAAGCCAACCCCACAAACTGGAACTACTAGTCCAATTATCCCAAAAACTAGAGGAGATAAACCTCAGCAAGAAAAAAAATAATTTTTAAGGCCTATGTGCCTTAATCAAACAAAATATAACACCCAAAAAAGAAAAACGCAAGTATAAACCAAAACTCCATTTTTCAGCCTTTTAAATTAAAATAATATAAGTTTAAATTAAAACTTGGCATACTTATTGCTTATGTTTTAACCAACGATTTATTTTTTTTATTTTATTGGTGTTATTATATAGTTATTTTATTTATATGTCAAGCTATTTTTAAATTTTTAAAGGTGTAAGCTTATGGATGATTACAAAGATCTTGTTAAAGAAATGAAACTATTTTTTAATGTAAAAAGTTTAGAAGATGTAGCAGAAAGACTAGGCAGAGAAAGAAGCACAGCTATAGGCTGGAGACAAAGAAAAAAGATCTCCTCTTCTGCTTTGGTTGAATTTAACGCTCTTAAAAATAAACAAAATAACTATAATATAAAATCCACAGATACAATTTCAATACGTTATTTTCCTGACATTTACGCAAGCGCAGGATTTGGCAATGCAAATGAAAATGAAAATTTTCAAATTATCAACGTAGATAAAACTTTTTTAACTGAAGTTTTAGGAGTGCCTTACAAAACTCAATATGATATGATTAAAATTTATGGTGAAAGTATGGAACCTTTTATACAAAATGGCTCTTTTATCATCATAGATACCACTAGAAATTCACTCGATAAAATAAGAAATGGCGATGTAGTAATTTTTCGTAATAGCAATAATGAACTTTTTTGCAAACGCATTCTTAAAAATGCTTTCGATGATGATATAGTTATTAGCAGCGATAATTTTAATTTTGGAGATAAAAAGGTAAAGAAGAGTGCTTTAAAAGATCATGTATTTATAGGCGCGGTAATTTGTTCTTGTAATGCAAAGATATTTTTAAATCAAATTGAAAGGGTATAAAACAAATGAAAAAACTTATAATCTTATCCTTACTAGCAACTCTAGCTTTTGCTGATTATAATCAATACAAACCAAGCGAAGAGTTTGCTAAGTATTTTACGATGCAAAATTGCTCGCAAGTTTTAGACAAATTCTATTATCTAAATTGTTATGATTATGGTTACAAAGGGACAAAAGCCGTAGCTTATAGATTAGAAGCGGATAATTTAAAAGGCGAACAAATCAAAAAACGCCCACGCTTTGAAGATGATACAAATATTCCTAAAAAATACCGCACTACATGGAGTGATTATAAAAACAGCGGTTATGATAGAGGACACACTCTTTCTAATGCTTCAATGAGAAAAACAACTCAAGCACAAAGAAGCACTTTTTTGATGAGCAATATTACTCCACAAAATCCACAAATTAACCAAAGGATTTGGAATAAGATTGAAAAACGCGAAAGACAACTAGCTTTAAAACTCGGAAGTTTAGAAGTTTTAAATTTAATCAATTATGATAATAATCCACAAAGAATAAAAAACAATATAGCTATTCCAAGCTATTATGTCAAGATCTTAAAAGGTGATAATTTTAAAGAATGTTATCAAGTGCCAAATCATAAAGTCGATGATGAGAGTATAAGAAAATATAAGGTTGATTGTGATAGATTTTAATCGTTTTTAATGACATAAATTGTTTTATTGTAAATTAAAAAAAATAAAAATAAAATAAGCTTTTTTAAATTATTTAAATTAAAAGGAGTAAAAATGGAATTTTTAGGCTTGGCTTATTTTATTGTCGCTATTTTGGCAGCTGTTAATATCTCTAGCGATGCGAAACAAAGAAATATGAGTGGCTTATGGTGGGGTATTGGTGCCTTTCTTTTAGGAATATTTGTATGGATTTTATACATCGCAGTTAAAGAACCTTACAAAAGAGAACAAAAAATGTCTAAAATGAGAGATTTGGAATTTTTAAGAGGGCTAAAGGAAAAAGGTGTTATTAGCGAAGCCGAGTATGAAAAACACAAAACAGAAGTTCTAGAATGGATGTAATGAGGATTAATCCTCATTCAACTCCTTAATCTTATTTATTTGTATCTCACACTGCTTGTATTTGTAAAAAAGCAAAGAATAAGCATTTATAATATCAAGTTCATTTTTTACTTGTGGTTTTTCAAGGGGGCTTAGGGTTAGTAGTTCTTTTGGAATTTTCACCTTTTGAATTTGTATTTTGCTTACTACTTGTTGTGTTGTCGTCCCACAACCAATCAATGACATCGTTAAAAAGCTTAGTAAGATTGTTTTCATTGCTTTTGTAGATATATTCTTTAACATAATGTATCCTTTCTTTGATCTGATTCTTTTGGTTATTGCTTTCATTTAAGGCTTTGAGTTCTAGCTCGTGTCTTTGGGTAAGTTCTTTAATTTTTGCTTGATTATTTTTATTAATTTCTAAAGCCAAAGCTAGATCGTTTTGACTTTTTTCTAATCTTACCTTAGTGCTATCAAGTCTTAGATATAAATAACCAGATAAAATAGCCATTAAAGCTAAAGCGATATAAAGTTTTACATTGCCAAATAAAAAGTTAAACATTTGATATTTAAGAAGTTTAAGTATAATTTCAAAGGGTAGATGCCAAAGGTGGCTACCCTTTGGCATCAATCACGCCCAGAAAGGCGGTGATTTATGTGTCAAGTAAAATTATAGTTATAATTATACTACTTTGTATAATTATAGTCAAGTGTTCTTAACATTTGATTCCCCTTTAAAAAGGGGAGCTATAATTTCCCTTTGGCTTTAAACTTCTTTACTCCTTTCTAAAAAATTATGGATAAGTCCATCTGGCTTTTTTACCTCTAGTGTCAATATGCACAAAACCACCAAAAGGATTTTCAAAATTATGTTTTATAGCAATTCCAAAAGGTTTATTGCCATATTTTTCTAAAACGTATTGATGCACTTCTTCAGTTTTAACACCTTTAACCACAAAATCAGCCGCACTGCCGATGGTGTGTTGGCTTTTAGCAGCCCCACCTACTTTGGCATTGTGTTCTTTGCAACGATAACCGCTATTTATGATAATAGGTGCGTTGTAATGCTCTCTGATCTCACAAAGCACATCAACTAATTCATCACTTGGAACGCCTTTTGGTAATTCACATTTACCGCATTTGCATTTAAATTCACTTTCTTTAAAGTATTTGTTTTCTTTCATTTTAGCTCCTTGTTATTGGTTTAATTTTTCTTTAAAATTAAATAAAAAAGCATAATCTCCATATGCATCTGCTTCTTGCATAATTCCTATATAATCTTTAGTCTCTATAATCTCTCCTGAGGCTTTTGTTATTATTTGCATGGTTACATTTGAGATTTCTACCTGACCATAATAACCTGTTCCTTTTGCAAATAAATTTAAAGGCATGGTCTCTGTATTAAGTTCTATTTCGACTTTGCTTTCTAAAGAATTCCAAAGGCAGCATTGATCCGCTCCACCTTCATATTTTTTGAAAATGTTTGTGATACAGTGATATCTCGCATCATCATAAATACCACTTGTTTTTACCTTGCCCTTTAATTGATTTTCTAAAGGTTCTTGAAGTTCTTCTACTTCTTGATAATCACACACATCCAAACCTTTTCCATCTTTTATAATCAAAAAAGCACCCTCGTTTAAACCTTTTATGATTTGATTTGTTGAGGCAAAACCATTTTCAAAACCTATTCTTAAATCGCTTAAACAGCCACCATACTGACCGCTCTTTTTTACTCTATCGAAAGTAATAATGACTTTTTTTTCTAAATTGCTAGAAACCTCATCGCCTAATAAATTAATCCATTTTGTAAGGTTTTGTTCGTCCTTTTCAATACAGAGCCAAATTTGCTTTTTAGAACCATCATAACGGATAATTAAATCATTTACATTTGCTTTTGTAAGTGCTGTTGGAGGTTTGGAAGAAAAATTTATTTTTTGATTTAAATTTAAATCTTCTATTATCTCTTTGATCATAGTTTTAAGCTCTTCTTTACTAGGTGCTTTAAAATTTAAATCTTTTAGTTTCTCTTCTAATTCATCTTCTTCAATAAAAGCTTTTTTTGACAACACCTCATCGATGACTTTTTTTATACTTTCTTCACTCGGCGTTATTCCATTTTCAAAAAGATCTTTTAAAATTTCTAAAGCTTCGCTAAAATCCTGATTAATTTTTTCTGTTTTTGTAACTATTTCTTTTAAATCTAAACTCATCTTGTCCCTTTCATTAAGCATTTTATTTTATGGAATAAATTACAAGCATGGTAAAAAACAAAGCATTTAAACTTAGAACATCCAAGTAATAGCATTGCTTCTTTTAAAGCAAGATCAGCAAGTTTGTAATCTTTTCTTGAATTTGCTTTTTCGCATAGGTAATCATGTATCACACAAGCACTAAAATACTCACTTTTAAAAGGTGGGTAAAAACTCCAAAATATACGCGGAATACTTGCTCCATCTGTTTTAAAGCCTTTTGGCACTATGCCATTAAAACTAGGTAAAGAAAAGGTATAATCATTAATCACTTCAAACCTATCTTTGTCATAAGGTTTTACACAAACTCTTTTTAACTCATTTTTCATTGTTAATTTCCTCTATTTTTAGATATTTACTGGCTATTTTTTTAAATTTTTCAATAAAAATATTGTAAAAATCCATTTCTTTGATATCTTCTTTTTTTCTAATGCTTTGTATGCTGATTAAAAAAGCAAAAAATTCTCCAATGGTTAAAAAGCTGAAAGAATAATCGACTAAATAATAAAAAACGCTGATTTGTTTAGCCATAACCGCTAAAATAAAAGGGATAAAAAATACTAAAGTTTTACTTAAAATATCCGTGGTTAAAAAAGCCCTAATATTTTTATTTAAAGCCAATGTTTTAATAATAGCAGCAATACCACTAAATGTAAAAACTATAAGCAAAACTATAACCTGTGCAACCTCGATTTTAAGATAAGCTAAAAATTGATAGACTAAAGCTAAAATAGCACTTCCAAAAATTAAAATAAAATTAGCGTTATTTTCTAAATTATTCATTCTTTATTCTCCCATTGTATTTTTTTCAACTCTTCTAAAGAACTCGCATTTTTAACTTCATTTCTAAGAGAATCATTTTTAAAAATAACCTCTTCAGTATATTTTGCAATACTGGTGCCAAATTCTAAAAATTCACTTGCACTAAAGATAATAATTTGATTATTCTTATCAATCCAATTAATATTTTCTAGAGTTTTTTGATTAAGTTGTGCTAACATAATTTCACTTACTTTGCCACTTATGTTGATTTTGGCATCTGTATCAATTTGAAAAATGGTATTTTTATAAGGCATAAATAAAAGCTTTTCTTCTTTAATAGCTTTTAATTCTTCTAATTTTAGTTCTTTTAATTCTTCTAATGATTTTTCCTTGATCTCATAAGAAATAACATAAAGATTATTTTTTTCATCGTAGTTTTTAATTTGATGAAGTTCTTGTGTTTTTTCATCAAAACTTGGTATTTTTTCCTCTTGAACTCTAGCAAAACCAAGCTCTTTCAAAAGCTTATCATCACAAGCACTTAAAAAATAAGTATCTTGTGTGTCAATTTCCCCCTCTTCACTTTGTAATTTTACATCTTTTAAAAAAATCTCATCGTATTTTAAACTTTTATTTTTTATATCATAAAACATATTCTTCCTTTCTTAGTTCCAATATAAAGTTAGCTTTGCTCTTGGATTTATTCTATCGCCATCGCTTAAATTCCATCCTGTTCCTGCATTTGCACTTCCGCTTTGCCAAGAGCTTAACATTATTTGTAAATTATTGATATTTCCAAAATTGAATTTTTTTTCTACTTTGATTTTTGCATTAGCGGTATAGTGTGTGCTTAAACCATGCAAATCTACGCTAGAACCAAAATTATTCCATGTTATAGCTATGCTATTTTGAGAGGTTTTGTTGGACATATTGCCGGTTGTCCAAACTTCTCCTAACATAACTACTTCTTTATTGTTAATGCTCGATGGCAATACCACTGCTTGCTTATAAATCATATCTATGTTTAACATATAATTATAATTTGCAACTCCACCTCCTATAGATGAAGGTAAATTTACAACTACGCCATTATTACAAAGAAGAGCTGGAGTCATTTTAAGTCCTTACTAATCTTACATTTGTTGAACTTATGCAAAAATAAGCAAAGGTTTCCGTGCCATTAAAGCCACTTTGTGCTATTCTAAATTTAAAAGGCGCATTAAAAACATTTACATTTTGACAATTATTTATAGTGATTGTTCCACTTTTTCCTACTCCACCAAAATTAGCCACCCCTATTTTTGTTCCTGCATTTGCTGTAAGTATAAAATGTTGAGCTTGGCTTAAATCTAAGTTTATACTACTGGTTGTGCCAAGGTTTTTAATCCCACCACCATAATCTACATACCTTTTTCTAGCGAGATGTTTATCATTTATAGGATCAACTTGTGATGTAATAGCTTGAGTAAAAGTTTTATTGCCTTCTATAATTTCATCACCTTCTAAGCTTACTTTTGTTTTAAGGATTTCATTAAGCATTTTTTGACTGACTAAACTTTTATCTTTTTGTATTTGTTCTAACTCATCTTGTTTTGATTTTAAATCTTCTTGAACTTTTGCTATTTCTTGTTCTAATTCTGTCTTTTTTTTATTAAGTTCATCTACATTTTGTGGTGGATTTTCCGACAAAGCTTCTTCGATTTGTTTTTTAATATTTTCTAGTTCTTCTTGTTTGTCACTTAAATTTTGTTCTAAATCCTTAATTTCATTTTTGCTCGTCTCTTCACTCTCATCTTCTTTTTTCAAATCTCCTATAAGTGAAAGTATAAAATCTATATTCTCTTTTTCCTCATTAAACCATATATAAGCATTTATTTCTAGCTTATCTTTTAATATCCAAGCCGTGTTATTTGTAACTCTTGCATAAATGAAATACTCCTCACCCTTTTTCCATATTTCGCCCAATTTGGGTTCTTGTGGTTCTTCGTCACTTTCGTATGTAGGCACATATTCGCTAGGATTTTCTGGAGATGTCCAAGAATTACCGCTTGTAGTTTTAATAAAGACAAAATATTCACCTGTGCTTGTTTTTTTCCAAATATCACCAAGTTGTGCCTCTTGTGGTGCATCTTCTTGATTAAAAGCGGGTTCTAAGTTTTGAGGCAAGGCAGGGTTTATCCAAGCTTCATTTTTTAATACCTCTTCGCAAAGATAAAACTCACCAACTTTTAAATTATTATCATCTGTAGGTTTAAACCATATATCGTTGATTTTTCTTTCTTGTGGTCTTTCTTTTTGAAAAAAAGTGATTTGCGGATTTTTAATAAATTTAAATATTTTAGCTTCACTGGGTTTAAACCAAGTTTCATTTATTTTTGGATCTTTTGGCTCTTCATCTCCTACATAATTAAAAGGATAAACCACTTTTTGATAAAGTTCCTTAAGCATATCAAGCTTTTCACTGCTTAAATTTTCATAGCTTTGTAAAGCTTTATTTACCTTTTCATCAAAGGTGTTTAAATTTTCCAAAATGTGCTCATCTATCCTATCTTTTGAAGCATAAAGCCATTCCCTTATAGCTGCAACATCTTTAACCGCTTGACTTAAAGTTGAATAAAGTTCCACACTTCTTATTTTTGAGCTATCAAGCATTATTGCCTCCTTTTAAAGTTAAATTAATTTCGTTTTGAGAATAAAGTATATTTGTAATATTGTCTAAAGCCTTTGTGCTTATTTTTATATCTCTTCTTTGCTCTTCTAAACTTAAATTTACATCCTCTAAATTTAGATTTTCTTCTTTTCTTAACTTAATAAGACCTCTTTCCATAATAAAACGTTCCAAGCTTAAACTATGAGCTAGACTTTGGGAAATAGCAATATAATCAGCTCCTGCACCATTATCGTTTAATCTTTCTATTATTTCAAAACCTTTATTTTCTATCACTTGCAGACACTCATCGGTAAAATCTTGCAATCCTTTTTTAGCTTTTTCTTCTAAAGTGTTTTGAAAATCTTTTAAAAAATTTTCTACTTTTAAAGTATTTAAATTTGTTTTGCTGTCTATTTGATTGAGTGCTAGATCTGTATAAGAAACCATATTAGAATTTAATTGATTCAAATAAGCGCTTAACATATTTACATCTTTTATAAAATCATTAAGTTCTTTAGAAAAAGGGACAAGCGCTCTAACAAACTTATCTGCATCTTTATCAAAATCTACAGGATCTGATATATCTGGTGCTTTTGGTAATTCTGTAATTGAAATATTTATTTTCATTGCAATCTCGCCTTAATTTTTAGAAATTGTTTATTTTGATCTGTATCTTGTATGCTTAAAATTTCATATTTTTTTTCTCTAAAAACTATAAAATAAGAAAAGTCAAGCTCTAAAAATCTAAGTTCAAATTCGTGTGTAGCAATTTGACTTACTCCATCGTCTAAATTTTTGCTTTCTACGCTTAGATTTTTACAACTTGCATAAACTTCTTTAAAAAGCAATTCTTGAGTAAAATCAAGTTCATTAAATTCATTTTTACTTTGCTCTTTTTTATAAATTTTAATTCGATGCTTAAAGGTATTTGCTTTCATTAAAAAAATGCCACCTTATATCTACTTACTAGTGCGTTTGAAATTTTTGGCATACTTGCACCATCAAATGCCATTAAAACATAATTTTTAAGCCAAAGTTTTATATCTTGTGGTAATTCTTCATAGCCCAATTTTACATCCATCTTTCCACTTCCTACGCAATAAAGAATGTTTGAATTGGTTCTAAATTCTGCATTAAAATTAGCATTAATTAAGGTGTTAAAAGGTGCCAAAATCACTCTTTCATTGTAAAACTCAATCCTGTAAATATTAGGGATTAAAATACGATTTGTTCTTGTTTGAAATTCGCTTATTCCTGCTTTTAGAAATTGTTTTAAATTGTCATCAAAAACATCGCTATCTAATCTCAAAAAAGTTCTGAGTTCTTCTACCTTGATAAGTTCGTTTTCACACTCTTCTAATACCTTAATAATCATTTATTGCCTTTGCCCGAGGCTTTTGTGGAGTTTTTAGTTTCTTTAGCCTCTTTATTTTCTTGGACTTCTTCTTCATTTGTTTGATCTAGTTCTTCATTTTCTAGTTCTTGTTCTTCTTGGACTTCTTCATTTTCTAGTTCTTGTTCTTCTTGGACTTCTTCATTTTCTAGTTCTAGATTTTCTTGTTCTTCTTTATCATCACTTGAAACGAAATCAACAATGCCTTTTTCTTTCAGTCTTAAGGCTTCACTGAGATTTAGTAAAGCCTCGTCGCCTTTTTTATAAAACACGTTACCGCTAAGGCAAGTTAAAAAAATAACTTTTTTCATTTTTTACCCTTTAAGCTGGACAAGAAATTTTACAAACTGCCAAATCATCCATAAGTTTTGCATCAAGTCTTAAACGAACTTTGATACCTATAAGATCATTTTGTGCGTAAAGCTCATTTAATCTTGTAAAACTCATGTTTGAACGATCCCAAATTTCATAAAAACTAAAATCTCCAAAGAAAGCAGGAATTTTGTTAGCTCCAAATCCATCCAAAGCGGAACAATACACTACTTTTTTACCTAATATAGTGTCATATCCTCCAGCACTCAAAGCAGGTAACCATAAAGGACGCCCATCGTTATCGGTAAGCTTATAAACCCCTTTCATAAAATCATCGCTTACAAGCCAACAAGCATTTTTTCTATAAGCACTATCTAGATTAAAAAAAGCATCAATTAAATCATGGCTTGTAATGCCTGAATTAGAAGCAAGTTTGAATTCATTTGTAGCTTTGATTAAGCCAGTTGGTTTTTTGTTTCCATCTCCTCTTATAAAGGCATCTTCTTCAGTCTTAGATATCTTTTCGGCAGCTTTTCTAACTATAAAACTTTCAAGATTTGAAATATTATCACTTAGAAGTTCTTCGCTAATCTTGATAATTCCACCGAGTTTATAAGCTCCTATGCTTAGCTTTGTAAAATTTGCTGATACTTCATTAAAAGTTGCCATTTCATCAATCCAAGAAAAATCACCCATTCCATCAAATACAGGTATTGTTTGATTGCTTGAGCTTTTTTGTATGGTTGCTATTTTTCTAATCACACTTAAATCTGTAAGTTTTTCTCTGATCTTACTTTGTAAAACAGTAGGAACTAAAACCCCGCCTTTTTCTGCGGTAGTCTCATTAAGAACGTCTCTTTGTAAATTTTGATCTATAAGACCATTTCTTAGATAATTCACAAAAGAACGCATATATTCTTCTTCATTTGCTTGTCTTTGTTCTTGTGGATTTTCTGTTAAAGTTGGACTAATGACTTGATTTAAATATTTTTCCCTTTCAGCTTCGGCCTCCAATCTTGAAAGCTCGTTTCTTTTTTCTTCAAAATCCTTAACTAAAGATTCATATTTAGCATTTTCTTCAGCACTAAAGCTTCTTTGCTCATTTTTGGCTAAATTAGATAAAGCCACCATTTGTTCATGAATGTTTCCAATTTCTTGTCTTAATTTTTGCATTTTTATCTCCTTAAAAAATCGATTTTCCTAAAAGTTCTATTTCTCTTTCTCTTGCTTCTGTTAAGGCTTTAATTTTTCTTTTTTCATTATCCTCTTCGAAACGTTTTTTAGCGTTTTTATCCGCACCTTTCCAAACTGCACTAAGCTCAAAAATATCAAATTCAGTTACAACAACTCTTTTAGGTGTGCTTTGTTTATCGATATTGTGTTTTAAAATGCGATATCCAATGGATACATCGCTTAAGATTCCATCTTGATATTTTTTAAAGATTTCTTGACTTTTTTCATCTTTAGCAAATACGCAATCACAAACAAGCTCATCATTTTCTATCCTTATATTTTCAATTCTAGCAATGGCATTATCCACACTAGGATTATGATCTTTAAAAAGAGTTTTTAGTCCTTCAAATTTTGCTCCTTTGACGTCTAATTCTTCTATATAATCTCCTAATTCCCAATCAAAACGCTTACAAGCGTTAGAATTAGAAACCATAACAAAACTTAAAGTGTTATTTTCTTCGCTTATGTTTCTTAATCTTGCAGCATCAGCTCTAATAAAATTCATTCTAAAATCCTTATTTTGTAGATTTTAGAAATTTTAAAAAAAGTTTGAGGCGTTAAAGTGCGTGTTAGAGTTTTTTTTGTATTCTTTTAAATTAATCCTTGTATATTTAGCTTATATTGGACATAATCTTCAACTTCTAAAGGTGCGGAATAATCTTTTAAAATTCCAAAAGTAGTTAGCTTTTTAAATCCTAATTCACTTTCATCACCTATAAATAAAGCTTTAACATTATAGATTTCAGATATTAGCTCATCATAATAATCAAAATCTTTTTTTTGCACAGCTACGACAAATTCTAAATATTTTGCTTTCTTACCTGAAACGACGTTAGTGATACCCCATTCATTTGTTGAAGTTTTTGAGTAGTTTAAATAAGTGCTGCTTGCTGGATAAATTGTAATTCCTGCAAATTCTTTTTTTCCTATAAGCAAACATCCCAAATTCGCACCTTTCTTGTTGGGATAAAATTCGATCGTCAAATCTCCTCGTATTGCATAAGGTAAAAAAACAAAATCATCTTTATTGGTTTTAAAATTGCTAAAAAAGAATTCCCACCAAGTTTTTGATTTTTTATGATACATATTTTTTTCGTAAATAATTTTGCCATTTTCTGCAATAATTTTAATTTTTGCCATATCGATATTTAAAAAAGCCAAAGTGTCATAAACCCCATCTATTTTTAATTGAATACTCCAAGCTTTGTCGCACTTTGTCTGTGTATTTACCTCATCATCAAAAAAAGCATTTTCATTTATAGGAGCAAATTTGACCCATTTATCAAAATAAACATCGGGTTCTTCGTGCGTATCTTCATCACTTGCGCTTACCCAAATAAAGCCTTTAAATTGAACTTTTTCATCGATCTTGTATGTTTTTTCTTTATCCCATAAAGGTGTCTCATCTTTAGTTGCCAAATTTTGCAAAACTTTAAATTCTAAGGGTTTTACTATAGTCATATTTTTCCTTTTAGATATTTTCTGCTATTTCTCTTGTTTGTTTGGTTAAAATGCTTAAGTCCATATTGGATCTTTGAACGCTTTTATTAATATTGTCTGTTTTTGAAATGATTAAATCTAATTTTTCTCTCAAACTTTCAAAACCATTTTCTATAGCTTTTTCAAAGGCATTTCCTATTTTGTCAAAAACTCCGCTTGTATCTATTTTCAAACCTTTTCCATTTTTTAAAGGAATGATTGCTTCTGGATAGCCATTTTCTCCTATTAAAGCATTTGTTGGCTGTGTAACTATACCTCCATCCGCAAAAGCCTTTCTGTAAGGATTGGTTATAGTTTGATTTAAATCTTTGTCTATGCTACTTTGATTATTTTGATATTGTAAAAGTGCATATTGTAGATTTTTTATTGTTGCTTCAGTTAAAGTTGATCCTTCTTTAATGGATTTAATTGTTTCTTGTAAATATTTAGAGATTGGACTATTTTCCCCTAAATACTCTATCATTTTTTTGATTTCTGTTTCACTTTGTTCTATTAATTGTTTTTTATATTCTTTCAACTCTTCTAAAGTCATTGAGCTTGTATCTTTGATGGTTTCTTGTAATTTTTCTTGTAATTTTTTATTCTCTTCTGTGATTTTTTTAATTTCTTCTTGTATAGAATTAAGATCAGCTTCTCCGCCTAAATCTTTCATTTCATTTGCCATTTTTAACATCTCTAGTTGATAAGAGGCATAATCACTAGCAGAACTTTTAATTTCATTAGCCTTTGAAGTTGCGGCATTTTGTAATGCACTAAAGGCTGAAGAACTAAAATTTTTTTCTTTGTAAGCTTTTTGTGCTTCTTTTAAATATTTATCATAATTTTTACTGATGCTTTCACTTGTTCCTATGGTTTGATTTATAAGATTGGTGCTAAAATTTCCTAAAGAACTTAAAATGCTTTGTTGCGAATTTAAAGTTTGTAATAAAGTATTGTTTTCGTTAAGTTTTACCTGTGCGTATTCTTTTGAATTCTCATCTTTTTTTTCATAAGCTGCGATGAGTTTATCCACCTCAGCTAATTTGTTTAAATGTTCACTTGAGAAAATTAAACCTCCTTGTGCATCCATATTTTGTTTAAATTGAGTAATTATTTCTACTAACTGCTTTTTAAGCTCTGTATTTCCTGTGCTTAAAAAATTATTTAATCCATCATATCCCAAAGATAAAAGTTTATCATTTGCACTAAAAATATCACTTAGTATTTCTTTTTCATTATCGCTTAAATCATTTTTTAAACCCTGCATTATAGTTGCATAAGAATTCATTAAATTATTGATTTGAAAAATATTGCTAGATATTCCATTAGCGCTTAAAAAATTTTGGTTAATTTGCATAAGTTCTTGCGTTTTTGAAATAATAGAATCAAGCAAATTTTTAACCTGTTCTTCTGCTTGATTAAAAATTTGAATTAAATTTTGCCAAGTTTCTAAATTTTCAGGGCTAAAATCTTGTCTCAAACTTTCATTAAAAGCTTTATTGAGTTGCTCTACGCTCAATTGTGCTAAATCATTAAAAGAATCTTCTTTTAGATTGAATAATTCAAAACCACCGGTTACATTACGCATGGATGTTTTTAAAGCATACATAGTATCATCTAATGCTATTTTTGCAACTTTTGCCGGATCATTTTTATACATTTGGCTTAAAATGCCAGATTGCATTTGCAAAAAAGTTGCAAATTGATTAGATAATTGTTGTGCATAACTTATATTATTTTTTTTAGCTTCATCTTGTATTGCACTAATTTGAGTATTAATTTTTCCCCAATCTGTAATATTTAAAAAACTTGATAAAAGAGCATTTGGAAACACAGTATCAAATAAAGAATTATCCGCATATTTTCCAGCCGCAATTTCAAATTTATCTAAGTTAGCATTTAATTTTATAAGCGTAGCGTATTGATTCTCAAGAACTTTATTGATTTGCTTGATTTTATCATCTGAAATATTAGAATATTCAGTCCAAGATTTAGAAGAAAACCAACCTTTCTTTTTATAATCCGTATATCCTTGTAAGTTAGAATTTGTAAAAAAATCATTATATTTTATATTTTCCCAAAGTTGCAAACCACTTCCTGTTACTTTGGTTTTTCCAAAAATACCACCAATTACTGATCCTAAAAGACCCCCTACTATAGTTCCAATGCCAGGTAAGATTAAAGAGCCTAACGCTCCACCAATCGCACCGCCTGTTCCTGCATGAGTATCTGCTTTAAAAAGCCAATCACCTAAACTTCCTATACCATAACCTAAAAGCCCACCCATAGCAGCATTAGCAACCAAACCACCCGCATATCCAAGTCCGCCACTTAAACCAAAAGAAAAGGCACCATTAGCACCACTTAAGCCCATCCCTGCTAAGGATGCTCCAGCGCTAAAATTTCCACTAAGTCCGATTAAATTTGCAAGGTAAGCTGATGAATTTGCTAAAAGATTACTTCCAAAAGTTCCGATTGAATTTATATAACTTTGTAAGTTTTCAAATAAAGAATGAAAACCATTTCCTACGCTATCTATTATATTTGAACTTGAACTTTCAATTGTAGTGCTTATATCACTTGACCCTAAAAAGTCGCTAAAACCATCCGCATTTAAAGCATCACTAAAGTTTGCATTTTCACTGCCTCCAAACCAATCCATCACTTTATCATAAGTAGCATTTGCCTTATCTATCCAATCTCCGCTTACAACGCCTTCTAATTTATTTGCATTATCTATAATATTAACCACGTCGTTAAAAGCACTATTTCCTTTTTCTATAGTGCCTGTTTTATCCATAACTACCTCAACACCATTAACCACACCTTGATATTTGCCATCATCATTTAAACTTAAGCCTTGATCTTTTGCAAAATCTACAACAGAGCTTAAAACATTACTCTTTTGCGTTGTGCTAACCGCTCCGCTAAAACTTGGCATAAGCCCACCTAAAACTCCAGCTCCAGCTTTGGATAAAAACCCGCTAAGAGAAGAAATATAAGGGCTTAGAAAATCTTGTAAAATCGTTTTTCCTAAATCCTTAAATAAATCCTTTAAATCTTTAATCTTTCCATTAATAAAATCAAAAAAACTGCTTTCTATGGTTTTTTGCATGTTTGCAATCATTTTTTCATAATATACCCTTGTATCATCCATGGCATTTTTAGCGTCTTTGTTGATTTGTAAATAGCTTTCTTTGTTAGCCTTAATCATTTTGTCAAAATCTTCTTCTTTGATAAGATTTTCGTTTAAAAGCTGAGAATATTTTTCACGCAAATCAATTTCTTTTAAAGCCCAAGCTTCTTGTTTGTTTCCTATGCTTTCATAGTATTCTAGCATTAAGTTTTTTGTTTCGTTAAAATCCTTATTGGATTGATCTAAATCGAGTTTGATTTTTAGGCTTTCTTCTGCTTGTTTGATTTTATTTTTATCTAGTCCTAATTTTTTCCATTCTTTTAATTTTTCATTGATTTCACTTAATTTTTTATCATATTCACTCATTCCAATTTGTGAAATTTCTTTTAAGGCTTCGTTTTGTTCTTTGAGACGTTCTACCCATTTTTGATTGGCTAATTCTTTTTCTTGTTTTAATCTTTGTTCTTCTTGTTTGTTAATATATTCTTCATAATGCGTTCTTTGTGCTACTAAAGCGTTATATTGTTCTAATTTTCTTGCATCTTTATCCCAATTTGCTTTCTCTGTAATTTGCTGGATAGTTTCTCCTATAAGTTCGTATTGCAATCTTAAATTTTTAGCTTGTTCTTCTGCACTTGGTGGGATTTGTAATCCTTTTAAGCTTTCTATCGCTTTTTGAACACTGGCGGGTAAATTTTCTATGCTTTCAAGTTTAAA